>JAJONK010000021.1 GCA_021323355.1 Deltaproteobacteria bacterium | reverse complement strand
TAGAATCCCGTCATATCGTCCGGCTGTCTCACAGGATCGCATGTGTTAACGATCGGCGAGTGGGATTAGTTCTCTCACTTCTGTCAATCAGCCAAAGCGCCCCTGAAACATCAACACATACTGTTCTCTTGCTGCGGTTGACAGTACCCATGAACTGAGACATAAAACGGTAAATTTTCCGAATATTGACCAGAAGTTTTCGTCAAAAGGAGGAAGTGATGAAATCAACCGCAAAATTCATGTTTTCATTGGCCATAGCAATAGCTGTCATTGTCGGCGCAAGTTCCGCGGTACCGGCGCTTGAGGTCGGCGATAAGGCGCCTGACTTCGAGCTTGAGAGCAGCAAAGGCGGCAAGCTAAAGTTGAGCAGTCTTAAGGGCAAGAATGTTCTTATAAACTTTTACGTTCTGGACTTTAGTCCTACCTGAATCAAGGATCTGCAAGCGTCCGGTTCGGACAATTATTCGATGTTTCAGGCCGAGAATACTGAAGTCCTTGGAATAAGCGGCAACGCTCCGTTCTCTCAGAAAGCCTTTGCCGACTTCGCAAAAATCGCATACCCGCTGTTGAGTGACAGAGACGGCAAAGTCATGCAAGCGTTCGGTGTCTATGATGAACCGCGGAGGGTGGCCAAACGGTCTTATATCATCGTCGATAAGGATGGAGTCGTTCGTTATCTTAACATCCGTCCTAGCAACAGCGAGAAGGATCTTCTCTCGACCGAAGAATTGCTTGCCGAAGTCAAGAAGGTAAGCAAAGTTAGCAAATAGCATCTTAGGACGAGAATTATTGTTGTTATTGCTGATGATTCACAACTGGTTGCTGACCGAATTTGGCGCTGGGCGAAGCCTATGCGTCCTGCCCTATGCGGCGGAGTAAGCTCGCTGGTTAGTTTGATTCCTAACTTCATCGAACTCGAAATTAAGCGAGCCTCTGCCGCGGCAGGGGCTTGCTTGTTTGTAGTTCTGGCGTCTAGTACTATTTACTTAGTTGATTCCGGAGGATCCCTATGAAATCTCTCAGGGCGCACGCTGCTGCAATGATGTCGCTGCTTTGTTTTTTAACTCTCCCGTCTTTGGCCGCAGCACAATTAGCGCGGCTAAACGTGGGCTACAGCGCCATCAGCGCCGACCAACTCCCGGCTTGGGTCGCCAAAGAAACCGGGATTTTCGCTCAAAACGGCCTAGATGTTCAGTTGATTTTTTTCACCGGCGGCACCACGGCTATCCTCGCGTTAGTCTCCGGCGATGTTCCCATTACCCAGGTCTCCGGCCCGGGTCTGGTCAACAGCGCCTTGGCCGGTTCAGATGCGGCGTTCATCGCTGCCGGGATGACATCGCTGAATTACGTTTTGATGGGCAAAGCCGGGGTCAAGAGCGGCGAGCAACTTAAAGGCGGCACCGTAGCAATCAGTCGTTTCGGTTCAGCAACCGATTCGATTGCCCGTTTCGCGCTGAGAAAGATTGGCCTTACCCCGGGCAAGGACGTGACTCTGGTACAGGTCGGTAGCGGACCGGACCGGCTGGGCGCCGTCTTGAGCGGACGAGTCACTGCTGCCGTTATCAATCCGCCGTCGAACTTTATCGCGGAGAAAAAGGGCTTGGCGGTGGTGGCGGACGTGGCCCAAATGGGCTTGGTGTTTCAACATACCGGCGCGGCAACGACGCGAAGATATATTCGTGAGAATCCCGACACAATCCGCAGGTATGTCAAATCCCACGTAGAGGCCGTACACAGAATTTGGACCGATAAAGAGGCCACCGTAAAAACCTTGGGCAAGTACATGGGAAGCAATGTCGACCGTGAGATCCTGGAGAAGAGCCGCGAGAATATCCTGACTGAAGCGTTGCTACCGAAAAAACAGATTCCGAGTCTCGAGGGCCTAAAAACGGTCATGGAAGATATCGGTGAACGCGATCCCCGCGCAAAGACAGCTAAGCCGGAACAATTCGTGGACTTTACTTTCATCCGTGAACTCGAGCAGAGCGGCTTTATCGACGGGCTCTACAAGAAGAAATAAACGTCAACCCGGCCGTTGATGTTAGCTGAAAAAAAAGGCGACGCGGCGGCTCCCGAGGTGGCGGCTTGGGCCAACCGTGTTGCCCGTCAGATAGATCAACAAGTGACCGTGGACGTCGATTACGACGGCGATTCCAATACGTTTCTCTTACGGCTGACAAAAGGCTCGCGGGTCCTCCTGTTCCGACTTTCGGAGTCTCAGGTTCACGTTTCGGGAAGGGAAGCCGAGTGCGAGCGCACACTGCAGCGAAAGATTAAGGATCTGTGGAATCTGATTTAAAGATGTCGGCCTGGACGCCTTCCGCACAGAGTGGGTGGCTTTCTTATAGACACTCGCGAACGACTGCTTGGCAAATTATCTAAGCCAAGGCGCGCGCTAACTGCTTAGCGAAATAGGTCAAGATCATATCTGCACCCGCGCGTCTGATCGATAAAAGAACCTCCAACATAATCCTTTCTTCATCGATCCAACCATTGATGCCCGCCGCTTTGATCATCGAATATTCGCCACTGACGTTGTAGGCAGCAACCGGATAACCAAACTGCTCTTTCACCCGGTAAATAACATCGAGGTAGGCCAGCGCGGGCTTGACCATGACAATGTCAGCTCCCTCCTGAATGTCGAGTTCGACTTCCCGCAACGCTTCATCGGTATTGGCAGGATCCATTTGGTAGGAGCGGCGATCGCCAAACTGCGGCGTCGATTCCGCCGCTTCGCGAAACGGACCGTAGAAGCCTGAAGCATACTTGGCAGCGTAAGCCATTATCACAACTTGATCGAAGCCTTCGTTATCCAGAACCCGGCGGATTGCGCCCACCCTGCCATCCATCATATCTGACGGCGCGACCATGTCTGCGCCAGCTTGCGCATGAGAAAGCGCTTCTTGAGCAAGAAGTTCCAAGGTGCTGTCGTTATCCACGGCGCCGTTCTTGATCAAGCCGCAGTGGCCGTGGTCGGTGTATTCACAGAGGCAAACGTCGGTAACCACCAGCAAGTTGGGAACATTGTCCTTGATCGCTCGCACCGCTTGCTGCACTACGCCATCACTAATAGAAGCTTCGGAGCCGAGCGCGTCCTTAGTCTCGGGGATGCCAAATAGGATGACGGCCGGGATTCCGAGAGCGGCCGCCTCGCGGCATTCGAGAACCGCCCGATCCACGGACAGCTGGGCAACGCCAGGCATCGACGAAACCGGACGGATGACGTTAGTTCCCGGTCCGACAAACAAAGGGTAGATTAGGTTACCCGCGCTGAGGGTGGTCTCTCGGACCAACTGCCGCAGCTTTTCATTCTTGCGTAACCGTCTGGGTCGATAATCGGGGAACTGCATGCTCTGCTCCAGCTCCTTTACGATTCGCTGCGTGTCGGAACTCGCGTCTGAGGGGATTCGTAAAACTTGACGATTGCAGCGACTAAACCGGCAATCGTAAATTCCGAGGAAACAATATCCACCCGCAAACCCCTTTCGATTGCGGTCCGGGCTGTGATGGGGCCGATGCAGGCTACGACTACCTCCTGCAATATTCGGCTAGGATCCTCCTCTTTTAACAGTTTGAAAAAATTTTCAACCGTGCTCGAACTCGTAAAAGTAATCACGTCAATTTGCTTCCGGAATAGCTCGTGCAAACCGAATTGGCATGCCTGCGGCAGCACGGTTTGATAGGCCTGGACTACATCGACGGAGGCGCCCCACTGACGCAGAGTTTCCGGCAATATTTCTCGCGCCTTGGCGGCGCGTGGCAGCAGGATTCGACGACCGCGAATCTCGGCTGGGTCCAATTCTTTAAGGATTCCTTCGGACTGGTATTGCGCAGGTACCAGATAGACGGGGATGCCTTCAGCTTCCAGACGCCCTGCCGTTTCTGGTCCGATAGCAACTACCTTCAGATGCTTGATGCCTTGAGAGTTCTTCCCTAGGTGCCGCAGCCGGTCGAAGAACGATTGTACACCGTTGACGCTGGTGAAGAACAACCAGTCGTATTGCTTGAGTTGCTCGATAGCGCGGTCCATCGGCATATAATCCATTGGCGGCTCGATGGAGATAGTTGGGAAATCGATGACCTCCGCTCCTAATTCAAATAGGCGACGCGCCAGTTCACCCGCTTGGGTGCGTGGTCGGGTGACGACAATTTGCTTTCCCGACAACACCGAGTTATCAGCTTGCTGGCTTGAGAATTCTTTGGCTGCCATACTCCGCTCGCGCTATGTGCCTCTTAGGATCCGCCAAGCATCTCCCCTGCTCCAGCCCGTATCAGGCGCTCGGCTAACTCGGTTCCGAGCGCGGGAGCTTGTCCTTTCGGACCGGCAATGCGATCGCGACAGAGACGGCCGCCGTCGGGTTCGGCGACCATACCCGTGAGATTGAGAAGCTCACCATCGATGAAGGCGCGCGCCGCCACCGGTAGGTGACAACCACCGCCAAGCTTCCGTAAGAAGGCCCGCTCTGCCGTCACTTCTATAAAACTCGGATCGTGATGCAGGAAAGCAACCGATTGACGCGACGGCACATCGTCTCGAGTCTCAATTGCCAATGCTCCTTGGGCGACTGCGCTCAAACAGATATCCGGCGTTAAGTACTCCGTTATCCGATCCTCTCTGCCGAGCCGCTTTAATCCGGCGGCCGCCAGGACGATAGCATCCAGCTCTTGTTCGAATAGCTTCTTCAAACGCGTATCAACGTTACCCCTAATTGGAACCATAACGAGATCGGAGCGATAGTTTAGTATCTGCGATTTGCGACGCAGGCTACCGGTCCCAATCTGTGCGCCCTTCTGCAAAGCATTCAATGGAATGTTCTTTCTGCTAACCAACACGTCGCGAGGGTCCTCTCTTACAGAAACCGCTGCAATGACTAACCCCTCAGGCAGCTCGGTTGGGAGATCCTTCATCGAATGAACGGCCAGGTCGATCTCTCCACTGAGGAGCGCATCTTCAATCTCCTTGGTGAAGATCCCTTTGCCTCCCAAGGACTGAATCGTACGATCGACAAACCGGTCGCCGCTGGTTTTTATCACGATAATCTCAACGTTTAGACCCCTCTCCTCGAGCTTTCTTCTTACCCACTCGGCTTGCACCAGCGCCAGCGCGCTACCACGGCTACCGATTTTCAACGTGGTCATTTGGACAAACTTTCGCTAGGCGCCGGCAAGTCCGTGAAAAAAACCATCGCGCGTCACTGGTCCTCTAGGTCAAACAGCCTCTTCAGCGCCGCGATATACATCAACTCGTATTCGCTATCCGTGTTCTGCTTCAAATGCATAATCGGCGCATGCAGAATCTTTTTCATCATAGCCGCGGTCATGTCTTCCATCGCCTGTTTTTGTCTTTCGGACAAATCCTTAAGTCCGCCGCTCAGAGACTTGTTGATTTCTTTCTGCCGTATGAGCTCGAGCTTCTCTATCAGGGCGGTGATCGTTGGCACCTGCTCGAGTGAACTGACCCAGTCAAAAAAACTCCCGACCTCTTCCTGCACAATGCACTCAGCTTTCTCGGCCTCGCTGGATCTTTCGTTTAGATTTTCTTCCGCCACGCTCTTCAGATCATCGATGTTATAGATATAAGCGTTATCGATCGCGTTGATGCCCGGATCGAAATTCCTTCGGTCGCCGATGTCGATAAAAAACATCGCCGCCTGCTTACGCTCCCACAGGACCTTTTCCACCATGGCAGCATCGACCAGAACTTCCGATGCTCCGGCGCATCCGATCACCAAATCGGCCAATTGCAAATAGCGCGGGAAATCATCATATCGAATCGGATTTCCGCGGATCTTCTCCGCCAATTCCACTGCGCGTTCAAAGGTACGGTTTGTGACCATGATGCTCTTTACGCCGCAGCGCTGGAGATGGCGCGCCATTAGATCGCCCATCTTGCCGGCGCCGATCAACATGACCGTTTTCTCCTCGAAGCGATCAAAGATTCTCGCTGCGAGTTCCACTGCAACCGAGCTCACCGAGACAGCGCGACTGGCTATGCCGGTTTCGGTTCGCACTCGTTTCGCAACAAAGAAAGACCTGTGAAACAGGCGATGGAGAACCGCACCGACAGTCCCGGCCTTCTGCGCCACATTATAGTGCTCTTTTAATTGACCGAGAATCTGCGGCTCGCCAACTACCATGGAGTCAAGACTTGCGGCGACGCGAAACAAGTGCCGCACAGCGTCGGCGCCTCGATAAGTATAAAGATGATCGCTCAGGCTGCCGTTATCTGAAGATGATCGTTGTTGGTCGAGAAATCCTTTCACCGCTTGCATGGCGCGATCAGTCTCCGGGGCGGCGGCAACGACTTCGACCCGATTGCAGGTCGTAAGGATCACGCTTTCCCGAACCGCTGAAATGTTCCGGAGCCGTCCGAGCGCTTCCGTGATCTGGGATCTTTCGAAAGCGACACTTTCCCTTACCTCGATGGGCGCACTACGGTGATTGAGACCGACTATGAAGATTTCTGTATGCACGAGCTATTCGAACCGACCTCCATGCCTCCCCGGGAAAATCGCGTCTCCCCACAAGAAATAACCGAGAACCACTGTGAAACCGACTATCGTGAGAAAGGCCGCCTTCTTGCCTCGTAAACCGGCGGTGACGCGCCCGTGCAGAAGCGCGCCGTAAAACAACCAAGCGATGCCTGATGAAATTTGCCGCGGTTCCCACGACCAGTAGTTACCCCAGTAGATGCCCGCCCAGATGCTGCCCGTAATGATGCCTAAAGTCATGAACGGAAAGCCCCATCCGAGTAAGACATAGTTAAGCCGATCGAGAGATTCCAACGATGGAAAACGCTTCATCAAGGCGGTCATACGTTTGTGTTTGAGATGGCGCTCCTGAAGGAGATAGATCAAGCTGACGCCGAACGCCAAGGCGAACACCGCGTTGCCGAGAAAAGCCGACGTAACATGAAGCGGTAACCAAAAGGTCTTCAGATCCGGCGGGATCTCTCCGCTGCCGCTGCCGAAGGCGATACCGGCCAGAGACATTAAAAACGCCAGAGGCGCAATGATCCCGCCGAGAACGTTAAGTCGATATTTGATCTGGATCAAGAGATAGCAGGCGACCATCAACCAGCTCTTAAATAGTAGCGCTTCACGCATTTCGGTTAGCGCCGGAAATCCTTCCCTCATGAAATATGCGCTCAGCCCCAACGTGTGAATGATGAATCCTGCGCCCAAGATTAGCGGCGGCAGCCTGGAAACGGTGTCTCGGCGAACTACGTAGAAAATGAAACTTCCCGTCGCGATCAAGTAAAGTATTGCGGTCAATTTAATCAGGGTCAAACTCATACCGTCGGTCATTATAAGCTAACCTATCCGACCTTCAAGCGAGCCAACTTAGTCCAACAGAACGGCTGAGCTCCTTGGCCAGCGACGAGTTCAGGCCCTCGCCCGCTGACTGCGAGGGCTTGCCGGGATGCGATATATCGGCCGAGATCAGCTATCATTTCTCATCTCCGCCAATTGTTTATTAAATTGACCAGCTCCATTAAAACCGATATGGTCATCGAGATTTGACGTGAGACTTTTAAGTAGTTTGCTTCGAAAAGCCTGTTGCTTCTGCTTATTGGCGATCATCGTCACCTTACTTACCGGCTGTAGGATCGGATCCGAAGCCAAAACCCCTTTAGACTATTTGGCCATCGGAATCGAGAGCAACCCGGGCAATCTAGATCCGCGCTATGCTACCGACGCAAACTCTGCCCGCATCAGCTCGTTGATCTATAGTTCGCTTCTTCGCCTGGATGAGAAATTGCGCTTGGTGGGAGACCTCGCCGAACAGTGGACGGTAATCGATGCACAAACCTATGACTTCCAAATTCGTAGCGGGGTCACCTTCCACGACGGCAGAGCCCTGACAGCCCGGGACGTCAAGTTTACCTATGATTCGATCATGGATCATCGCAATCGTTCGCCGAAACGCGGGCCTCTGCGGGTTCTAAAATCCGTTGAGCAGCTAGGAACGCAAAAGATCCGCTTTCATCTATCCGAGCCGCACGCGCCTTTTCTTGAGCACTGCACGATTGGGATAGTACCAGTTGACAACGAGACGCCGGGGGAGAATCGCAGCCACCAGGCACCACCCGGTTCCGGTCCATTTGCTCTGGCAGGGATCAATTTAGGAGAGAAAGTGTATCTGAAAGCAAACTCATCCTACTGGGAGGGCAAATCTCGCCTGGCGGGACTGGCGTTTCAAATTGTGCCTGATGCCATTGTTCGAGTTCTAGAGTTCAAAAAAGGAACCATCCAGCTTTTGCAGAACGATATCGAACCCGACACTCTTCCATGGCTGGAAAAGAAAACCGATGCAATCATCGAGACCAACCCGGGAACTACGTTTCAGTACATCGGCATAAATCTTACACATCCCATACTGAAACACCGAGAGGTCAGGCAGGCATTGGCCCACTCCATCGATCGGGACGGCATCATCCGGCACATCCTCAAAGACCAGGCGACAGCAGCAAATGGGCTGCTTTCCCCGCTTAACTGGGCGCACGACGACTCTGTTCCGCGTTGGCCTTTTGATCCCGCCAAAGCCCAGCGGCTTTTGGACCAGGCGGGGTATCCGGATCCCGATGGAGAGGGTCCGCGGTCGCGCTTCAAGCTATCTTTTAAGACCACGAACATCGATCTGCGCAGAAGAATTGCCGAAACCCTGAAAGAGCAATTAAGCCGTGTCGGCGTCGAGCTCGAAGTGCGCTCTTATGAGTGGGGAACGTTTTACAGCGATATCAAAAAAGGCAACTTCCATCTTTACTCGCTCGCTTGGGTCGGCATAGCTGACCCAGACGTCTATTACAACATCTTCCATTCGTCGAGCCTACCTCCTAACGGCGATAATCGCGGCGGCTATAACAATCCTACCATTGATGACTTGCTCGAACGGGGCCGGCGGGAGTCTGATCCAGGACGACGAAAAGGGCTATACCACCAGGTGCAGCAAATAATCCATGAAGATCTACCGTATATTCCGCTGTGGTGGGTGAAGAACATAGTCGTGCGCAAGCCCGAGATTGTTGGCTTTACGCCCTCTCCGGACGGCGATTTTTTCTCGTTGAGACGCACATCACTCCGCCAGGCGCCACACCTCCAGTGAAGCGATACTTTGTAAATAGACTGCTGTTGCTGCTTCCGACACTATTTGGCGCGTTGACCTTGGTTTTTTTTCTGATCAATCTTGTTCCCGGAGATCCGGTCGAAGTGATGCTTGGGGAGACTGCCAATGCCGCCGACAAAGAAGAACTACGCCGCCAGCTCGGGCTCGATCAGCCTCTGCTGACTCGTTACACCGGATTTCTCGTCGATCTGTCGCGCGGTGATTTGGGATATTCTCTTTACGAGAACACCGAAGTTAGCAAACTCATTGCTGCGCGGTTGCCGGCCACTTTCCAACTGACGATCTGCGCCATGGTCGCCGCCATCGTCATTGCATTTCCGCTTGCGACACTCGCCGCTCTTAAACCCGGCACTTGGATTGACCGTTTAGCGCTGTTTTTTTCTCTTCTGGGGCTTTCAATACCAAACTTCTGGTTGGGCCCAATGCTGATGATACTGGTTTCGATTCAACTCGGCTGGCTGCCGGTCTCCGGCCGCGGCGGCTTTGCACACCTGATTTTGCCCTCGCTCACATTGGGAATGGCGATGGCCGCCATTCTTACGCGCATTCTGCGCACCAGCCTCCTGCGCATCGTCAACTTTGATTTTATTAAAACCGCGCGCGCCAAAGGACTTGGCGAGCCGGTAGTTTGGTTGAAACACATGCTGCGCAACGCCTTGATACCGGTTATATCCATCATGGGCCTGCAGTTTGGCTCGCTTCTCGCCGGCTCGATTATCACCGAAACGATATTCTCGTGGCCTGGAATTGGCCGACTCACCGTCCAAGCCATCCAGACACGCGACTATCCGCTCGTGCAAGGTTGTGTGTTGGTTGTCGCCATCGGATATCTCGTTGTCAATTTTATCACTGACCTTGCTTACAGTGCCATCGATCCTCGCATCAGCTATGAGCAATAGTTTTTGGATTTACGTTGGCGGAATGCTAGTAGCCTTGATAGTCGCGTGCGCGATGTTTGCTCCCAAGCTCGCGCCATACAATCCAAATCGGCAAAACCTGGGGAATGACCTGAAGGTGTTTACTCCCGATCATCCGCTCGGAACGGACAAACTGGGTCGGGATATATTAAGTCGAACGATATTCGGTAGCCGCATCTCCCTCCTGGTCGGCGTCAGTACGGTGGGAGTATCAATTTCCATCGGCCTCTTCCTCGGCTCGGTCTCCGGCTATTTCGGCGGCTGGATCGATCAACTGCTCATGCGCTCCGTGGATATTCTTCTGGCGTTTCCCGGCATTCTTCTTGCCATCGCTTTTACTGCCCTGTTGGGACCCGGACTTAATCATGTAATCCTTGCGCTCTGTCTGATCGGCTGGACCGGTTACGCGCGGCTGGTCCGCGGCGAAATCCTGAGCTCAAGAGGACAGGAGTATGTCCAGGCAGCGCGCGCCTTAGGCTGCAGTCCCGCCCGGGTCATCATCTTTCATTTAATCCCCAACCTTCTTCCGCTGCTTCTCATACAAGCGACCTTCGGCCTGGCAGCGGCGATAACAGCCGAAGGAAGTCTGAGCTTTTTAGGTTTAGGCGTTGAACCGCCGACCGCTTCGTGGGGTTCGATGCTGAATGAAGGGAGGCAATTTCTACTGGTAGCGCCCCACCTGACAACCTACCCGGGGTTGGCAATTATGCTTACGGTATTGAGCCTCAACCTATTGGGCGACGCTCTGCAGAATCGGCTTCAATCGGCAAATCGATGACCGCATTCAAACACTCCAAGCAACAATGAGCACTTCATCTGCTTATCCGGCAATTTGCTTTGCTTGAACGACTTGAACGATTTGCGCCCAGTTGATATGGACCTCAACAAAGGAGGTATCCCGTGAAACTGTATTCCTGTAATACCTGACCTTACGCGCACAGGACAAGGATTGTCCTTTCTGAAAAGAAGATTTCCTATGAGCTCGTGGAAGTCAATTTGAAAAACAAACCTAAGGATTTGCTCGAGCTGAATCCTTATGCCAAAGTTCCGGTGCTTGTCGACGGCGCCGGAGTGATTTACGAATCCGCGATCATCAACGAGTATCTCGATGAAAAATTTAACGGGTTAACGCTGCTCCCGAAGAATGCGTTGCAAAGGGCTAAAGCGAGGATCTGGATCGATTTCCTAAACAGTCGCGTTCACCCGGCGGCCAGCGATATCACCCACGATCGAGAGCCCGATAGAGCGCTGCAACGTCTGCAGCAGCATCTCAGTACGCTCGAAAAGGAAATGGCCGGCAAGCGTTTCATTATCGGCGACTATTCGCTGGCCGATGTTTCCTTCATTCCTTTTTATACGCGGCGCCAAAGATACGGCGTCACTATCGACGAAAACTATCCGAACCTACAGCGTTGGGGAGAGGAACTCCTGGCCCGTCCCGCCGTAGCCTGCACATTGTAGAGCGCTCTGATTCAAACCGCAGCCCAACAGGAGAATAGATGGAAACCTTCCTCGTCAGCCCGCACGAAGTCAGAGGTATCGTGACAATGGCGGAAGCCGTCGAAGCGGTTCGCACAGGTTTTCGTGAGTGGGGCGAGAATCCTCAGCTAAATGCGCCACGTCGGCGGATACACATTCCCACCGGTGTGCGTGTAAGCGTCCATCAGGGTGGCGTTCCGGCAGCGGGAGCCACTGGCCTTATGACCCATTGCGAATGGGTCAAACCCATGGCCGAAGAGCAGGTTTATCCGCGGCTCAACCATCCGGTAATCGTGCTCTACGATGCCGCCGAAGGCGAGCTCAAAGGAATTATTATCGGTGAGATCACCTGTTCGGAGCTGCCCAACAACATTGCCGTAACCGGCCTGCGCACGGCGGCCACCAGCGCGGTCGGGACGGATTTGTTAGCGCGCCAGGACGCTTCAACCCTTGGCATTTTTGGCGCGGCCGGTCAGGCAAAAAACCACCTGCTCGCGCTCATGCAGGTCCGCAAGCTCAAAAATGTGAAGGTTTATAGTCGCAATCCGGAGAACCGGAAACGCTTCGCCGAAGAGATGGGACCGCTGACAAATCTCAACATTACACCGGTATCGTCGCCACAGGAGGCGGTTCGCGGAGTAGACATTATATTAGCGGCGACCAACTCGAGCGTTCCTGTATTTGACGGCAATTGGCTCGAGCCAGGTCAGCATGTCACGACCATTGTCGGCAGCAACGTCGGTTTGGTGAAGGGCGGCTTTACCGCCGCCAAACGGCGTGAGATCGATGACGCCACCCTCGCGCGCAGTCACGTGCGCGGCATCGTTTCAGTTCAACAGGCGATCCAGGACGAGCAGGCCGATATCTTCGATCCGGTCAGCCGTGGCGTCATTAAATGGGAACAGTTGATTGAGATCGGCGCCATCCTTGCCGGCCAAGATGACGGCCGCACCCGCGCCGACCAGATCAGTCTCTACAAGAACAATGCCGGCCAAGGCGTCGCCGATGTGGCTTTAGGTGCGCTGGTTTTAGAGAAAGCAAAGAAAAAACAGGCAGGGCAAAAGCTTGAGGTGTAAACGGGTGGGAATGCGTGAGGAGTATGCTTGTCTCGACCGGTCCTGACTGCAAGATCCTGATTATCAGTCGACAACCCTGGAAAGCAACGTTACATGAACAAAGTGGCCATCGTCCAAATCCAGTCGTCAACGGAAAAAAGAGAAAATCTACGCAGAGCTCTCGAGCTGGTCAAAGATAGCAACAGCGGTGGCGCCGATCTGGTTGTCTTTCCCGAATTCTTAATGGCCTTTTCACCGGCCAGTCAAACAGCTAAGGAGCTCGCCCAAATTGCCGAGCCGCTTCAAGGGTATTTTGTAACAGCACTGAAGGAAGCGGCTAAAGCAACGCGTACCGCGATCGTAGCGACGATCTACGAGACCTGCTCTATCCCTGATCGTGTATACGACAGCGCTCTGTGGATCGATACTGAGGGCAATATTGCGGCTGTTTACCGCAAGCTGCACTTGTACGACGCCTTCGGTTTCCGCGAGTCCGACAAATTTGCCGCTGGCGTCGACCTAACACCGCCGGTGACGTTCGAGGATGGCTGTTACGGCATGATGATCTGCTATGATCTTCGATTTCCCGAGATGGGGCGCATGCTGACTTTATCAGGAGCCAACATACTGCTGGCGCCGTCTGGTTGGGTGCAAGGAGAATTGAAAGTGGATCACTGGCAAACCATGATCCGCGCCCGAGCTCTCGAAAGCGGCTGCTACGTCATCGCGCCGGATCAGGTGGGCAATATCTACATTGGTCGCAGCATGATCGTCGATCCGTTAGGGCGGACAGTAGTGGATCTTGGCGAGCGAGAAGGCGTAGAAATCATTGAGATCGACTTTAATCTAGTTCATGACACCCGCGCAAAGCTGCCGCTCCTGCAGAACCGCAGAACCGACATCTACCGGAAGCATTTGTCTTACGATTGAACAGGATCCCGTGAGTGTTGTTGAGCGATCCCTCACATCAATCGTTGGATTTCACGAGCGCTTCAACTGTTCTCCTTAGTCCTTCCTCTATCTGAATTTTCGGAACGTATCCGAGGACGCGTGTGGCCTTGGTGATATCGGCCAAGGAATGACGCACATCGCCCGGCTTAGCGGGAGCGTAAGTGACCTGTGCCCGAACTTTCAGAAGTTCTTCCAAAATTTGAATTAGCTGATTAAGGCTAACGCGCTCGCCGCAACCGATGTTGCAAACTTCCCCAGGTGCATTCGGCGCGCGCAACGCAAGCAAGTTGGCTTGGATAACATTATCGATGTAGGTGAAATCTCGTGACTGCTCACCGTCTCCATAGACGGTGATAGGCTCTTTAGCTAAGAGCTTGGTAGTAAATTTAGGAATCACAGCCGAATATTCTGAATAAGGATCTTGCCCGGGACCGAAGACGTTGAAGTACCTCAGGCTGACAGTCTCGAGACCATAAAGCTCATGATAGAGTTTGCAGTAGCGCTCCCCTACCCATTTTTGTAAGGCATAGGGCGAAAGTGGATTCGCCGGCATTTCTTCGCTTTTCGGCAGAACCTCAGTGTCTCCGTAAGCTGAAGACGAAGCGGCATAGACGAAGCGGCGAACTCCCGCCTTCCGAGAGTTTTCCAGGAGATTTAGAGTGGCTGTAACATTGGACCGGTTGGTACCGACTGGATCGACAACGGATCGCTGTACAGA
>JAJONK010000356.1 GCA_021323355.1 Deltaproteobacteria bacterium | reverse complement strand
AATTTGGCCATATCGAACTGGATAGAAGGACTGCCAAAGAGTTGCTCGAGAACAATCGGTCCCGAAATGTTGCCGATGATGGTGCCATCCTTAGGCGCTGCATTGTAAGTGTGATTTGCTGCGATAATGCTCCCGGCACCGGGCATATTGTCGACGATTACGGCGGGATTGCCGGGAATGTATTTGGACATGTGGCGGGCAATCAGCCTAGAGTACTGATCGTAGCCGCCGCCGGCGGAAAACCCGACGATGATCCGCACCGTCTTGCCCCGGTAAAAATCGGCAACGGCCTTTTCATCATAGCTTGGTTTAGCGCCCGGCTGAGCAGCCATAGCGGAATTCGATGAAATCCACAGCGCAAGAAACAGCAGGACAAAAACTTTGGCGATACTCATAATACTTTTTGCAGCCTCCTTCTCTCAACTGGTAGAAAAATAGCGTACTCAGAGATTAGACGACAATGGCAGATCCGAGCTTCAGCGGTGGCCTTGACTGAGATCGATTGTAAAGCCGCCGGCCTTGAAGAGGGTACTTGTCGCGGCGTAATCAGCAACCGCTTTATCGATCGGATAGTCCGGTTGATACCCGAGCTGTTCTTTTGACCGCGAGAAATCGCTTGCAAGCCGAGATTCGGGGTAAGGCATTGGATTATCGCCTTTGATTAACTCGATGTTCGAGTCGGGAAAATTTTTTTCAATGGCGGCGACAATCTCCTCACCGCCGACGATCTGCCCATTGCCAATGTGAAACAGATCATCCTTGAATTTTTCCTTCAATACAGCGAGCACTGTTCCTTTGGCGGCATCCTTACCGTACAAGATTTCGGCAGCGCCATAGGGCCATTTGATTTTCGCCGCTTCACCTTTGATCGCGGCGCGAATCATTTGCTGGATAGCGACTTCTCTGGTCGCTTTGAGCGCCACCGGCGACGGACCGTACAGACCGCCGACGTAACGAAGGCAAATGAACTCGAAACCGTATCGTTTGGCGTAAGCGCGGCCCATGAACTCGCAGCTGGCTTTGGTCGCGGCATAAATCGAAGGCGGGTTTACCGGAATGGATTCATCTATTTTCGCTAGACCCTCGCCGATAGATCCTAGGTAGACTGTTCCGGAACTTGGGAAGATAATCCGGGAAACCTTTTCCAGGCGAGCCGCTTCGAAGACGTTGACCGTTCCCATGAAATTTAGACGCACACCGCTATACGGTCGCCGCTGAACTTCTTCGCCTAGAAATGCCGCAAGATGAATAATGCGGTCGCAGTCATGATCGCGCAGCGTTGAGATCAAAGCAGGCAGGTCCGCCATGTCGCCGCGAACCAGATTGACTCGATTGGTGTCAACACCGACTGCCTCAAGCAGCCGCTCATTGATCGCTACATCAAAAACAACCGGCCGTTCCCCTCGTTCCAACAACATGCCCACGGCATAGGCTCCGACCAACCCCGAACCACCGGTGACAAGAATTCCCTTGCCCATCTTGGCTCCTCTCAGGAACTGCCTCTACTATCTCAAACGACTCATCGAGTCAACGTAGTCGCTTTCGTTAATTTCAACGTCTTTGGTAGCAGTTTTAATAACTTAAAAGAAATATGAGCCGTTTATCTGCCCCACATCTCCTAAGACTTCGGTTGGAGAAACCTGAGTGTTTGCTTGATTTCATCAACAGCAAAATGATAGTTATGCGGCGGTTTCAAGGAGGGTCCAGTCATGGTCACCAAAATGGTTTTGGTTTTAGCCGGATTGCTTTCATTCGTGGTCACGGTTTCGCCCGCCAACGCACAAGAAAAGCTCAGGCTTGCCTGGGCGGGTTTCAGCCCGACCAATAGCCCCATCTGGGTCATTGAAGATAGAAAGCTTTTACAAAAGATGGGTGTTGAGCCGGAGATCATCGCGATCAGCGCCAGCCCCACCGTCCTCCAGGCGCTTTTGGCAAATGAGATCGATGCGGCAAGCATTTCTGTTACCACGTTAACCAGCTCACGCCTTCAGGGTGCCGACACAGTGATGATCGTCGGCGTGGTCCCTACCTTTGTTGACCATATTGTCTCACTCTCCAGTATCACTAAGGTCGAGCAACTGAAAGGTAAAACCGGTGCGGTCAATCGTCTAGGCAGCACTTCCGATCTAGGTCTTCGTCTTGCCTTGAGGAAACTCGGCATTGATCCGGAGAAAGACGTGAAGATAATCCCCGCAGGAGGCAACCCCGAGCGATTCGCGGCCCTCAGCAAAGGACTGGTTCAATTTACGATTATGCCGGAGCCGTTCTTGACCCAGGCAGAGAAGCTCGGCTTCCGCAATCTTTATAATGTAACCGATCTCAAAATACCCTTCTGGTGGAACGGTATTCTCAGCCGAGAAGCGATCATCAAGAAAAATCGGCCGCTTCTGCTCAAGCTCACTCGCGCCATGGTGGAAGCCATCCACATTATCAAGACCGAGAAGGAGTATGCCAAAGCTCTCTTCAAGAAGAACCTAGGCGTTGCCGATCCTGAAGGCCTTGAACGCGCCTATCAAGACTATTCAAACGTATTTCCGGAGATCCCGTATCCCCATCCGGAAGGCGTAAAAACAATGCTCGACGACTTGGCGCCGCGCAACCCCAAGGCCGCCGCTGCCGATCCGAAAGCATTCGTCGATATGAGCCTGGTCAAAGAGGTGGAGGCCTCTGGTTTGATCAAGCAGCTTTATAAGAAATAACCACGGAGGTCGAATTATGGCAGCAGAACCAGAAGTACTCGCAGACGAGCATCCATTAATGCGACAAGGAATGGGCCGGCTGCGCGGCAGAGTCGCGGTGATCACCGGAGCAAACAGCGGGATTGGCCGCGCCACCGTCGACGAGGTGATTGCACGGGAGGGCGGGCAAGCGGTTTTTACGAAGATCGATGTGACCAAACAAGAAGATTGCGATCGGCTGCTGACCAGCGCTCTCGAAGCGTTTGGCGATTTGGATATTCTTTATAACAACGCTGGCGCCGGTATCCGCAAGAAGCTCCATGAGCACACCGATGACGAATGGAATTTCGTTCTCAACACCAATTTGAACGCAATGTTTCGAGGCGCCCGCGCGGTGCTGCCGCATTTTATTAAAAAAGGAAGCGGGAACATCGTCACCACCGCTTCCACATTCGGCCTTTTAGCTTCAGCGGAGTATCCGGGTTACTGCGCCACTAAAGCGGCGATCGTCAATCTCACCCGCGAGATGGCGTTAGACTATGGCCCGCTCGGGATCAGAGTAAACTGTGTTTGCCCCGGCGCCATCGAGACTCCGCGCTTCAGAGGATTTCCGCCTAAGCCGACCTTGAGCGGCATTACCGAAGAACAGCGCAAAACGATGGGCTCCAGCAATAAGGCTCTGCTGCGCATGGGTCGTCCGGAAGAAATCGCCTATGGCGTGCTCTTCCTGGTCTCCGATGAAGCTTCTTTCGTAACCGGTCACGCGCTGGTCATCGACGGCGGTCAGACCATCGACGCATAGGGGACAGGCAGTGGAGTAATGGAGTGGTGGAGTCTTTGGGGCTTCAGACCACGTTGAAATTTTATCGAGCTAAAAACCTTTCGAGGCTGGTCAAAAAGGTTTAGCTGCGAGGCGCGCGATCTATAAGGATGAATTATGAAGGATGAAATATGAAAAAAATCCTTTCGAACGCCTTGGTTTCATCTTTCCGCTTTCATCATTCAGCTTTGTCAAGCGTAAGCCTTTTTCACCAGCCTGCCCTGTTTACTTTCGGACGACATACCAGTTGTTCTGTATATCGTGCGCCAACTCATGTTTCTGCACCAATCTAAACCCGGCTTTTTGAAGATAATCCCGGGTCATCTCTTCGCCCCACATCGCCCCGACCCCTTCACCACCCTGCGCCAGGGAAACCGTCATGCAGTGCATGCATGACACTGTATACAAAAACGGGCCGATCGGATGATCGATATTCTTGTGAAGTTGGCTGGAGCCTTTGATATCCTGCATCAGGTAGACTCCGTTGGGGCGCAGAGCGCGATGGACGCCTTTGAGAACGTTCAACGGAAATTTTTGATCGTGAACCGCGTCGAAGGTGGTTATTAAATCGAACGCTTCGAGTTCCGCGGTTTGATCGAAATTACTCAGATCCGCAACGATAAACTCTACGTTCCTGAGCTTTTTCTCCGCTGCGGTCGTCCAAGCGAACATGACCGCTTCGCTTGAAAGATCCATGCCGGTAAATCTGCTATTGGGGAACAGTTCAGCGAGCCGATTCATGGTCAGTCCTCGGCCGCAGCCGACATCGAGCATTTGAATCCCGTCTGCCAGCCTATCCGATAAGCCGGGAACGAGCGGCAGAATATGACTTTCTAGAGAAGAAAGAACGGATTGGCCGCTGTCCTCGGCCATAACCTCATGGAAGCGCGGGAACCTGGAATATGGAACGCCGCCGCCTTTGTAAAAGCACTCGACGATTTCATCTTCGACACTGCCCATGACACCGATGTACTGCGCGAAGACTGACATGTTATTAGCACCGGCTGCTCGAGTAAGCGCTGCTGCATTTTCTAGCGGCAAGGAAAACTTGTAGGTATTCGGATCCAATTCGACGACACCCCCGGTTACCATAGCGCCAAGCCATTCGCGAACGTAGCGCTCGTTGAGACCGGCCTTAGAAGCAATCTCAGCGGACGAGGACGGTTGAAGATTGCTCATCGTATCGAAGAGCCCCGTGCGGTGGCCGATGGAAATCATCACGCAAAGCGAGCTTTGATTCAGCATGGTCAGGAGACGATTGGCGAAATCGTCGGCCTTTGCTTGGCTAAACGAATTTGCTGGATGATCGGTAGTCATGGGCACACCTCTATCTAGATTACGATTTATTAGCGAGGGCGTTTGAGTGCTCTCTGTTACTTCCATCCTTCGCTATGTGACAATAGCGAGCAGGGAGAGCACCAATCTAAGCCCCAAAACCGGAGTTCAGACTAAACGCAATCGCTAACCACAATCAAGGTTGCGTTACGATGCTTGGTTCCATGCCTTCTAATTTGATCGGCAAGTATTCTTGGGCAAAAACTCGGATTGCAGCAGCGACATCGACGGCGGTTCGATCGACGTTATCGCGCGCGCGAAGCCGGGTTCCAAACTCCAACTGGATGGCATCAATGCCGGTAGCGCCGTGACTACCGTAGGTTTGCGCGGTATGGCCGCCGCTGTAACGTGACTCGCGATCATTAACACTGGCGTCGGGCAGGATTTTGTAACCTCTTAAAGCTAACTGGCCGAGTATGCTATGAGGTCCAGTCAGTGCTTGCCGGCCAAATCTCCGAACCAGGTCCGCCACACTCTTACCATGCCTGGTGCCGCGGAAGATAACGTTTGCCTCCGCCGCTTGTCCATGAATATCGAGCAGCAAGCCGCGTCCCCAGACCTGGCGTATCTGCTTGCACGCTTCATCAACTGCGCTGTGAAAAGCGGCATAATAGGGCTGCGCTTCAAGAGCTTCATAAGCTTCAATGGACGGGCGATTGGCATCGATGTATTTGCGGTCGAAGCGGGCAATAACAAGAAACGGCTTGGCTCCGGACATTTCGCCAAGCTTCAGCGCAATGGCTTCGGCTAATTCTGCTGTATTATGATCGCGCCCGGTTTTGAACTGCGGCACACCATTGCCCTGGCGAATGCCAATCCCCGGGATTGCCTCACGGCCGCCATGCGGCGCGACCAGAACGAGCGGCAGGTTACCGGTCGTAAGCGTCAGCAGCCGTTCAGCTTCGACTACGCTTTGCGCCAGGGCTTCGGCTTGCAACCAGCTTGTGAGCGCCAGCAGAGCCGAACTCAGAACCCGTGTGCACTCGCGGTACATATTAACTGTTATTCCTTTGTTTTAAGTTCGGCACTTTTGACTTACGCCCGACTCTAATCAGATTCCGGCATCTTCTCGCGCAGACGCTCTAAAAACCCGCTCGGAAACGGCTCGGCTTTAAGATCCAATGCCCGTTTCGCTTTGATCCAAGCCTCCGAGTACCGCTCCTGAGCATAGAGCGAAATAGCCCAGGCGCGCCAACTCGCTGCATCGTTTTGATCGATCTCGATGCCTTCGGCAAAGCGGTTATTTGCAAGAACGAAACGGTGCGCCCGACCAAGTTGGTCAGCTGGCGGCATTCGCGACGCGTATTCGGAATGCAAGATCCCGAGATCAGTGAGCAACTGCACCCGTTGAGATGAATCGTCGTTTAGTTCCCGCGCAATCTCTAGCTGTTCAATGGCTTCCTTGATTTTTCCTTGCTCGCTCAAGATCGCGCCGAACCCCCAGAACACTTGATAATTTTTATCATTGAGTTGCCAAGCTCGTATGAAATCCTGGAGCGCCAACTCGCGCTGGTTGTTCCTCAGCAGCTTCCAGCCCTGCGCCGCAAATGCTTTGCTGGCGCTTGTGCGGCTGCCGTATTTCGCTACAGAGGCGCGAACGAAATCTTCGTCCGCGTTTTTCAGTGGTATTGATGGGCTAACTCCCGGCTCGTTGTAGACCGGCGGGGCTTCCGCAAATGCCAGCACAGATCCGGCTGGCGCAAGCCGAAGAGAAAATGAAAAAAACAGAAGCGAAAAAGCAATCGCTCTTCCGAGCCTGGGCCTTTGTCGCCGGCGAAATCTTTGATCGAAGCTTTGAAGCTTTATCGCCGCGCGCCATCGAAAACGGCACCGCCCAACCTGCGTCTGATTGCACTGATATAGCATCGAGCAATCATAACATGGCAACCGCTCTCAACAAGATT
>JAJONK010000355.1 GCA_021323355.1 Deltaproteobacteria bacterium | reverse complement strand
AAGGCTGCGCCGAAACCATGAGGAGCTTGACGCTTTAGCTCGCGACGGGCGTGTGCCGAGTGGAACCGCGCAGATTAACCGAACCTAGTAGTTGAAGTTGCTCAGTCGCAAAGACCTTCTAGATCAAGGACGAGGTTGCAGACGGTATTATGCTGGCACGAACTAGAGCCGAGGCAGAATCTTTCGCTCGTAGAATTGAAAAAAGCCTTCCTGATCGGCACCCACCTGATGGACAAAAACATGATCGTAACCGGCGCGCTCATACTCCTGAATCGCTTCCCAGTGACGTTCGGGATCGGGTCCGCAGATGACAGTTTTTGCCACTGCGGCTTTACCGATCATAGTGGCTGCTTGTTCGAAATAATTCGGCAGCGCCAACTCGGACATCAGCGGCCCGCTCAGTCCTGAGATCGGCCACACCTTGTAGGCGGTCTCCTCAGCTTGATTTTGGTTTTCGGCCCAGCAGACGGCGAGCTCGCCGTATCGTGGTTTTCCGCTGCCGCCCGAGCGATTGAAAACATCGATTACCTCCGCGTCGGCGGTAGTGCCGACAAAACTATCGCCGATTTCTGCCGCCAGCTTGGCTGCGATTGGGCCACTGGCGGCCAGTGCGATTGGCGGCAGCTCATCCGGTAAGGTATAGAGGCGCGCGTTCTCTACCTGGTAATACTCGCCGGAGAAATTTTCCTGCTTGCCGCCCCAAAGCAAGCGGATGATTCCCACGGCTTCCTTAAGCATGGCATGGCGAATGCGCACCGGCGGCCACCGATCCCCAAAGATATGTTCATTAAGATTCTCCCCGGCTCCCAAACCGAGGATGAAGCGTCCCGGCATCATGGAAGCGGCCGTAGCCGCCGCTTGCGCAATGATGCCGGGATGTAATCTGATGGTCGGACAAGTCACTGCGGTGCCAAGCAGCAGCTTGCTGGTCGCTTGAGCGATGGCGCCGATCACCGGCCATACGAAAGGGCTCTGTCCTTGCGCATCAATCCATGGGTGAAAGTGATCGGAGATCATCGCGAAGCTGAATCCGCATTGCTCGGCGCGCCGTGCTTGAGCGATTAAATCCTGTGGCCGGTGCTCCTCGCTCGATAGCTTATATCCGATTTTGAGCATGCAAAGGTATCCGATGGCCTGCCGGAGAACCGACTTGATGGAGGCCTGGTTGGAAAGCTACGGGCGTTGAACGTTAGAAGTTCAGGGCTCAAACGTCAGCCTTTTAGAGCCGTTACCAATTGAGCCTTGAACCTGAACGTCGAACGAAGAACGGGTTAACGGCCGCGCTTAAACAGTGCGCCGTCGCCCGATTACCGCGCGATAGATCGCCAGCAAAATGATCGCACCGATCACCGCCATAATGAAGCCGGCGGGCTCGCCTTCTTGATAGAACCCTAGCGCTCGCCCGACGAAGCCGCCCAGCAAGGCGCCGGCGATGCCTAACAGAATCGTAACGATAAATCCTCCGGGATCGCGCCCCGGCATCAAGAACTTCCCGACGATTCCGACAATCAGTCCGAAGATAATCCATCCAATCCATCCAAACATAGTAGTTCCTTTCTTCTGATGAGTTTGTCTAGCCGATTGAACAGTTCAGTGTTTTATCGCGATCCGTGATCCGTCCCCAACTCTTGTAATAACGTGACGAGATCGTCAGCGTGCTCTTCTTCCACCGCCAGGATTTCTTCCATCAAACGACGGCTGGTCGAGTCATTTTCGCCCAGATAGTGCGCCATCTCCCGATAGCTGTCGATGGCAATGCGCTCGGCTACTAGATCCTCTTTAATCATGTCGAGGAGGGTTTCGCCTTCGACATACTCTGCGTGACTGCGGGTCATTAGGCCATCGGGCGATAAGTCAGGAGCGCCGCCGAGCTGAACGATACGCTGGGCGATTTGATCGGCATGCCCCTGTTCTTGGTTGGCGTGCTCGAGAAACTCCTGGGCGACCGCCTGAGCATGGATTCCCGAAGCCATGTAGTAGTGTCGCTTGTAGCGCAGTGTGCACACGATCTCCGTCGCCAACGCTTCATTGAGTAGTTTAACGACGGTATCACGATCAGCTTTGTAACCCGGTGTGATAGCGCCTTGTTCGATATGCTGCCGCGCCCGCTCTCGGAGCGTCTTTATATCGGTTAAAAAAGGCTTATCAGCCATAACTCCTCCCTTCACAATGAACTCATCACCGCTTATAGCCAAATTGTCGGCTGCGGCGCAAGTCGATGATTGTCAGCTTTAGGCTCTATTTATCGGCGGCAGTGCCACCGGAATGTGCCTCTTTCTTAAGCTCGCCGCCTGGAACGGCTTCCTGATTTTTTAGTCGCCTTGCGCCCGGTGCTCTTCTTCGTGCTGCCGGTCTTACGCGCCGCAGTCTTGCTGCCTGCCTTTTTGCCGGCGGGCTTCCGGGCTGTGGACTTGGAACCGGCGCTTTTCCGGCCGGATCCGGCATTGGATGCCTTTTTAGTTGCGCGACCGCCGTTCTGCATTTCCTGCTTTCGTTGCGCCATCTGCTGACCCAGCGAGTTTAGATCGAGCTCGCTCTCTTCAACCTTGGGCAGCATCTCGCTCTCTTCCTCCTCAACGTGGTGCTGGACATTTTCCATTAGCTGGGAGAATTGCGATTCAAATTCTTCGTCCGCTTCTTCCATCCGTTTAAGCTCGCTGATCAGTTGTTTGACGGTTTGGTGTTCCTCGATCGCCTCTTGGACCATCGACGAGCCGTCATCGACTTCATTTTTCACCGCAGGGTAGAAGATTTCCTCCTCGAGAGCGGCGTGAACTTCGAGCTCAGCCATGGCATTCTCAGCCAAGCGCCGTTTGGCTTGCGACCCTTTGGTCTGCTCGAATTTTTTAAACAGCCCTTCGACTTTCTTGTGGTCCTGACGAATCATCTGAGTTGCATTAGGCATATTCGTTCCTCCATTGTTAAGTGACAATTGGTTGTTTTACTGCGATGCGCTCTGTACGTTTACCAGCTCGGGTTTGTCTACCGGAGGCCGGCTGATCTCCTGTTCGATTCCCGGCCTTTGCCGCTTGATATAGGATTCCAGTTGTACGACGCTGCCGATTTCCGCCGAACGGTATAGTGCGCGGATAACGCGCACATCGGCCAATCCTTCCGCTCCGGATGGTTCCGGATCGACATTATTGTTAATGCAGTTGGAAAAATAGATTAGCTCCGGAGCAAATTGATCCCGGCTGGAAAAAGTCCGTTCGCGGGTTTTGCCTTTGACGGTGAGCCGGTGCTTGAGCTCTCCAACATACTCGTAAGCCGGTTCAACACGCAGGCTACCCTCGGTGCCGACCAGCTCATAGGTCGATACATCCGCGGCTCCAAAGCTGCAGGTGAATGATGCTAAGCGCCCTTCGGGAAAACGCAAAACGGCGCCGGTCATCTCATCGATTTCCTCGAAGCGCGGGTCTTTACCGCTGATGCTGAACGCGTGGACTTCCGACGGCTCGGCCTGAAACAGGGAGCGCGCTGCATTGATGCAGTACACGCCGATATCGTAGAGCGTGCCGCCGCCGAGCTCTCGTTTCAGCCGAATGTTATCTTCCTTCACTTGCATCGCAAACACGGACGAGAAGAATCGCGGCTCGCCGAGTTTGCCGGAACGCGCAATCTCGACCGCTTCAAGATTGGCCTTCTCGAAATGAAGGCGATAGGCAATCATGAGCTTCACTCCGCCCTTTTGGGCGGCCGAAATCATCTTCTCGCAGTCATCTTCAGTCACCGCCATCGGCTTTTCACAGAGAATATGAATGCCGGCTCGTGCCGCGCGCACGGTAAAGTCACAGTGGAGGTTGTTAGGCACGGCGATATACACGGCATCGATAGCGCCGCTGCTCAAGCACTTGTCATACTCCTCATACGAGTAAGTATGTTGGACTTTGTATTTACTGCGGAGTTTTTC
>JAJONK010000354.1 GCA_021323355.1 Deltaproteobacteria bacterium | reverse complement strand
ATCCAGATGAACTTAGTCCAGTCGAATTTGACTTCCGGACGCTTGACGAGTTGCTCGAAGTAAAGCGCCGGATAGGTGGCGCCGAAGGTCAGTCCGTCCGGCTTCGCGACGTTGTAAATCTGATTGGTGCCAATCAGACCCGCGGCGCCGGGGACGTTCTGAATGATGATGTTGGGATTTCCGGGGATAAATTTCGGCATAAACTCCGCGACCAGACGGGGGTAAAGATCGTAGACATCGCCGGCTTTGGTCGAGACTATGATCGTGATTGTTTTGCCCTGGTAAAAGGGCGTCTGCGCGTCGGCAATGGCAGCCCAGACGACAGATAGAAGCAGAAACGTGACGACTCTCCTCATAATCTCCCCCTTTGTTCGTTCAACCGTAATGTTTGTTGTTTATGTTCCCAGCAGCTTTTTCATCCGTTCAACGACTTCCGGCGGTTGCGCCATGATCTCGCTGGCGAGAGTCTGCAGGTCCTCCCCGGAGACCGGATCCAATTCCAATCGTTTCTTTTTTGCTTCCTCTACCAGCTCCTGATCGTTTACCGCTTTGGTAAAAGCATCCCGTAGAATCTTGACGCGTTCCGCAGGGATGCCGGGCGTGCCGACGATCGGGCGACCAATCTCATTGGCAGCTAAGATGACATTGGCAAGCCGGCGCGACGAGTCCTGCGTTTTATACTGATCCATCAACTCATGCAGACTTGGCACATCCGGCAAATTTGCATCTCGTTTCTTGCCGGTCTGTATTAGCACGCGAACAAACCCCTTCTTACGCCAGGTATGAAAAGGTTCCCGGGCAAAGAAGGCGGCGATGGTGAAGGCCCGGCACTGCACCTCGCCTCGCTCCACCGCCAGGTCTACTTCAGTTCCCGCGTTATAACCGGTGACGACGTTGAATTTCGACCCGAGAGTCTCTTCCAATAGCTTAGGTATGTAGTAGGCGGACGAGGCTGTCCCCTCAGAGCCGCACTTTGGCGCCACGGAGCTCTTGCGGATGTCCTCTATGTTCTTATACGGCGCATCCGCCCTGATATAGAGCAGATGGTGCGATACGGTTGTGTTGCCGATCCAACTAAATTTCTGCCAGTCGAATTGAACTTCCTTGCGTCCAACTAGTTGATCGAAGTAGAGCGCGGGCTGGATCGCGCCAATGGTGAGGCCATCAGGTTTGGCTATGGTATAGATGTAGTTAGCTGCAACCATGGAAGCCACGCCGGGCATGTTTTGGACGATGATATTGGGAGTGCCCGGAATATACTTCGGCATAAACTGCGCCATCAGGCGCGCATACGTGTCATAGACGCTTCCGGCCGGGGTACCCGCCACGAGTCTTATGGTCTTACCTTGATAGTAGGGCGTCTGCGCCGGCAAATCATAACTCCAGAGCAGGACCAATAGGAATGGGAAAGCCCGTCGAGGCATCATTGTCGTCCTTTGTCTTGGCTGCGTCGGCCGATGCATCTAAACCGTATTCGAGTTTGATCGCGATGGTCGGTCTTTAATTCATACCGGAGTATCAGCCGCCGAGGAGTTTGCGCATATTGGCGACGACATCCGGCGGAGTAGCCATCACGTCCTTGGCCAGAGCTTCCATTTCCTCTCCAGCTGTCGGATCAATTTCTAGCCTTCTTCTTTCTGCCTCGGCCAACAGTGCCGGATCCTGAATCGTCTTCTCAAATGAGTCGCGCAAAATCTTTATCCTGTCCGCTGGAACGCCGGGAGGAGCTACAATCGGCCGGCCCAGGTCACCGGAAGCGAGGATCACTTTGGCTAACGCGCGTCCGGCATCGGTAGTTTTGTACCTGTCCATCAATTCGTAGATAGTCGGCGAGTCCTTGATCCGGGGATCGCGCCGGCTTCCGGTTTGTATCAACACGTTAGTGAAGTTTTTCTTACGCCACGAGATGAACGGTTCGCGGGCGAAGTAGGCCGTAATTGTGAATGCCCGGCATTGCAGTTCGCCGCGTTCTACCGCCAGATCGATATCCTGTCCCGATACATAACCCGAGACGATGTCGAACTTGGAACCGAGGACTTCTTCCATGAGCTTTGGCATGTAGTAACCGGTCGAAGCGACGCCGGTGGCCCCGCACTTCGGCGCTGTCGATGCCTTGCGCACGTCATCCACGGTCTTATACGGCGTATCGGCGCGCATATAGAGAAGGTGATTGGACTTTACCGGACTGCCGAGCCAATTCCATTTCGCCCAGTCGTACTTCACTTCCGGTTTCTTGATCAGCTGATCGAAATAGAGCGCCGGATAGATCGCCGCCAAGGTCAGCCCGTCCGGTTTGGCGACGTTATATACCTGATTGGCAGCAATAAGTGAGGCCGCTCCCGGCACATTCTGGACGATGATGTTGGGGTTTCCCGGGATGTTTTTAGTCCAGAACTCGGCAAGAAGTCGGGGATATAAGTCGTAAACATCGCCGGCTTTGGTGCCGACGGCAATACTGATGGTCTTGCCCTGGTAAAAAGGCGCTTGAGCAAGAAGGTTGGAATGCCAGCCGATGATGAAAGCTAAGACGAGAATCAGAATCATAGGATTGCTCCTCCCCGTCAATGATTACGGAACATCTCACACCGCGCCGTAGATGCGCGGAGTAAGAGTGTTTCGGTTGATTGATTTTGGCTCATTTACCGCTCAAAAGTTTTTGCACCCGCTCGATCACCTCCGGACTCGACGCCATGACCTCTTTCGCCAGCGTTTCCAACTCCGCGCCCGGGGCTGGATCCAAATCCAACCTTCGCTTCTCGGCAGCGGCCTTCAACGCGGGGTCGTTCACCGTCTTGTCAAAGGCGTCACGGAGTATTTGCAAGCGCTCCGCAGGAAAGCCCGGAGGAGTGACAAGCGGTCGACCAAATTCACCGGCGGCCAGAATCACTTTGGCCAGGCTTCTGGCACCTGCGTTTGTTTTATACTTATCCATCAGTTCATAAAGTGTCGGCGCGTCGTTTAACCTGGGGTCACGCTTGGCGCCGCTCTGCATGAGCACATTAACAAAGCCTTTCTTACGCCAGGTTATGAAAGGCTCGCGTGCAAAAAACGCGGTGATTGTAAAGGCGCGGCATTGAATCTCGCCACGTTCCACGGCTAAGTCGACATCCTGGCCGGCCTGATATCCGGAAACGATGTCAAACTTGGTTCCGATTGTTTCTTCCATCAGCTTGGGCATGTAATAACCAGTAGAAGTTAGCCCGGACGCGCCGCATTTGGGCGCCGTGGACGCCTTGCGGACGTCCTCAATGGTCTTGTATGGCGTATCGGCGCGCATGTACATCAGATGGTTCGATGTAACCGGGTTACCGATCCAGCCGAATTTCGTCCAGTCGAATTTCGCCTCGGGCTTCTTGGTGAGTTGCTCGAAATAAAGCGCCGGATAGATGGCGCCAATCGTCAGACCATCCGGCTTGGTGACGTTATAAAGTTGGTTCGCGGCAATCATTGAGGCCGCTCCGGGCACGTTTTGAATAATCATGTTCGGATTTCCCGGAATATACTTAGGCATGAACTCCGCCAGCATGCGGGGGTAAAGATCGTAGGCGTCGCCGGCTTTGGTGCCGACAATGATGGTGATGGTTTTACCCTGGTAGAAAGGCGTTTGCGCCTGGGCAGCCGTGCTCCAGAGTAAAACTGCGATAAATATGGAAAGGACGAGTTTCATCGATTTACCTCCTCAGTTAATAATCATCCCTGTGGACTGCAACGCAACAGTTTTTAGTCTCTATTTTTGCCCCAGAATCTTCTTTACACGCGCCAAGCCGCTTGCAGGTTCGACGTCCATTTTCCCTTTTTTGGCCTCCGCTAATAGCTCAGGATCCTTCATTGCCTGTTCAAAACCCTGGCGGAGAATCTTCAGATGCTCCGGCGAAGTTCCGGGGCCAGTGATGATCGGCCGTCCGAACCTTTCGGCCGCCAAAATGACTTCTGCAACCCGGCGACTGCTTTCGGTAACTTTCTCTTTGTCGAAGATCTCGTCAATTGTCGGAACGTCGGGCATGCGCTCGTCCCGCTTGTCGCCCGTAAAGAGCAAAACCCGGACAAAGTTCTTTTTTTGCCACGAAAGAAATGGTTCGCGCCCATGGAACGGCGAGGCGGTCATGCCGCGACAGATGACCTCGCCTCTTTCCACTGCCAGGTCGATTTCCGAACCGCCCGGATAGCCCAATACGGTTTCGATCTTGATCCCCGGTATGGTGTCTTCGAGCATGCGGGCCAGTATAAAATCGGTACTCACTGTGCCTGTGGCGCCGCATTTGGGAGGCTCTTTAGCATTTTTCATATCTGAGACCGTTTTGTACGGGCTGTCGGCTCGGACATAAAAAATCACCGGCTCTTTGACGGGCGAGCCTATCCAGCCTAATTTGCGGATGTCGAACTTCGCTTCTGCGCGGCCAACCAGTTGATCCAAATAGATTGCGCTACTTGGAAATCCAATAGTCAAGCCATCAGGCTTGGCAACGTTATAAACATAGTTGGTCGCCACCACCGAACCTGCTCCCGGCATGTTCTGCACGATCATTTCCGGTTTGCCGGGAATATGTTTCGGCATATGGCGGGAGAGCAGCCTCGCCCAGCGATCATAGAATCCCCCGGAGGTGAAGCCGACGACAACTCTAATCTGTTTGCCCTGGTAGTACGGCTCTTGAGAATGGAGATTAGTGGTAAAGGATAAAAACAACCCAAGGCCGAATAATAAGGTTCTCATAGAACTCCTTTGTAATATGCCCCTCGTACCGGTACTGCTCGGCTTATAACGGCCAGACCCGGTAACCGCCTCGATGTCGCCATCCAGCAGTTCTCGGTTTGCCTACTCCGAGGATAGGCGGGCGTGCCTAGCTCTACACTGTTAGACGTTCGGCGAAGCTGTTTCAACCTTGCTGGTGCCGGATTATTGATTTGCCTAGTTCGCCAAAACTTTCTTTACCCGGTCAAGAACTTCACGCGGCTGTTCCATGATTTCTTTTATTAAGTTCTGGAGTTCTTCGCCGGTGGACGGGTCCATATCCATGCGGCCTTTCTTTGCTTCGGCCACGAGGTCGGGATCTTTCATGGCTTGGGAGTATGCGTCACGCAGAAGCTTTACCCGTTGGGGCGGCGTGCCCGGGGCGGCAACTGTCGGACGTCCGAATTCGCCGACGGCGAGAATAATCCGCGCTAAACGGCGTGACGATTCGGGCGTCTTGTATTCATCCATCAATTCAAACAGCGTTGGCGTATCTGGTAAACGCGGGTCGCGTTTTGGACCGCCTTGAAGAATGTGCCGATCGAAGCCTCTCTTGTGCCACGTGTCAAACGGCTCACGGCCGAAATGCGGTGGAATATCCATGCCCCGGCATTGAATTTCGCCGCGCTCCACCCCGATATCGACTTCGCTCCCGCCTTGATAACCGGTGACGTTTACGATCTTCGCTTTAATCGTTTCTTCCAGCACTTTGGCGAGAATATATCCTGTGCTGGCTGTCCCGGTGGAACCACATCGCGGCGGCTCGGTTGCCTTGATAATATCGGCAATGGATTTATGAGGAGCGTCGGCTCTCATGTAGAGCATGATCGGTGTTTTTTCCTGGGTGCCGATCCACTCGAACCTACGCACATCGAATTGCACTTCTTTACGTTCGACGATTTGATCCAGGTACAAACTGTTTATTGGCGCAAGCAGCGTTAATCCGTCATCCTTGGACACATTGTAGACATAATTGGCCGCGATAACGGAGCTGGCGCCCGGCATGTTCTGCACGATCATGTCCGGGTTGCCCGGTAGATACTTGGGCATGTAGCGGGAGATCAGACGCGCCCAGCGATCATAGAATCCACCAGGAGTGAATCCAACAACGACGCGAATCGTCTTGCCTTTATAAAATGTGTCGGTTTGCGCTTGGCCGGGTTGACTGCAAATGACAATCACGCAGACGGAGCACAAGAGAACTTGCAAATAGCTCGGAAGACGATACGCGATTTTCATTTCTACCTCCGCAAGCCTCACCGGCAAAGAGCTATTTTGCTGAGCAGCGAGCCTGGTATGTAAAATCGAGAGTTAGGCTAGTGCGCAGATATTAGCATCGCCTTACACCGGATTTGACTGCCTTTATCCTATCCCAAGCCAAGTAAAAATCAGACCTTGTGGGAACGGCAGGGTGAGAAGTTTTACAAAGAGAAGCCAGAAGAATACAAAAGCCAGGACTGTAAGGATAATGGATAAGACCCATGATTCATTCGACTGGAATTTCAAATAGCTGAACACCATGAGGGGAATTCCGTATTCGAATCCAAGTAGCCATACCACCAGAAAGAAACCGAGCAGCCACGAAAACATTGTAATGGCCCGTTTTCTTGCCAGTGCCGGCTCGATGGTTTGAGTAAACTGAAAATCGACGGGAGCACCATCCGATGTCTCTTTGGCTTTGTAACCCCTTAGATCCAGGATGACCTGAACTAAGGCTAAAATGACCATCGGTATGCCTATCGCCCAAGGATAGAGCCGGGCCTGCATTCGCCAATCCTGCGCTTGATAAACGAAAACGATAAAGAATATCAAAGCGCACAAACTAAATATTGCCGGGCCTCTTAACTTCAAAGGGTGCTCCTTCCTTCCGAGCATTGCCATCCAAGCCGATCGGTCCGCATGATCTGTTCTTTTCCAGGTAAGATATTGCCTATTCCTTTATGCTTGACTCGTATCGACTTCCGGCACGGCTCCACATCAGCGCTGCGCAATCTAACAAAGTTTAAAACGGTCGTCCAATGCTGTGATGAACGAAAAAATTTCTCGCGGCGAATCATGCCCACCGGCGCCGTTCGAGCTGAAGCAACACTGCTGCGCTTGCTGCTGGACTTATCAATCGCCTGAACATGCGTCCACGTTGAGCAGTTTGATAGCTCCTCTATATTGCTTCGGCACCCGCTGCGCGCGCGGTGGTACTGACCAGAAATTGCAGCAGTCCGTGCGGCGCCATTCTTTGACGTCCTCGCTTATCATAGGGGCGATTGACGGGTCAATGGCGTTTCCCTGGAATGTTGTAGCAAAGGGATAATGTTAGGGGTTAATGGCAAGGTGAATATGTCAGGTGGGGAAATGGACATCACCCTGACAATGAGACAACAGAAGCGGATCGAGATCATCGAGAGAGTTTTAAGGAACGACTTAACGGTGATCGAAGCAGCGATGGTATTGGGCGTACGTGAACGGCAGTGCTATCGGATTAAGGCACGAGTCAAGGACCAGGGAGTCAAAGGAGTGCTGCACGGCAACCGAGGCCGGCCCTGTAAATACAAGCTCAAGGATCAGACT
>JAJONK010000353.1 GCA_021323355.1 Deltaproteobacteria bacterium | reverse complement strand
CGGCCATTCCGCCCTCCTGCGCCGCGCTGATGTACTGGCCGTAATATTCTTGCGCCAAACGTTCACATGCGAAGCGGCCGCCGGTTACGCGCCACAACAGGAGACCCCGAACTGCATCGGGATGACGCAAAGCAAAAAGAAGCGAAGTGCGGCAACCGGAAGAGCTGCCGCCGATGAAGGCGGGAAGCGCGCCCAGTTGCGATAGCAATTCGTGAAAATCATCGGCCCAGATCTCATACTCCGAGTCCTCACCAGCGATCACCACATCGGAGGCGCCGCAGTTGCGCCGGTCGAGGATGAGAACACGGAATCCTAGGTCAGCTACATGCTTGGCCAGCGGTTCAATCGCGCTCATGTCGCGGCGCCCGCCCGGTGAGAGCGCTACCCACGGTCCGTGACCACCGAGAACTTTATAATTGATATGGGCACCGCGTACGTTAGCGAATGGCATAATTCCTCCAAGCCTGACAAATCAGTAATAATGTTTGCCCACGGTATCTTCAGGATCATTGCGAACCAAATCTTAACAGAGCCAATCGGACCGAATAGTCATCATTTGAGAATCTCGCGCAGCCTGGCTATTAAAGTCGGATCCAGCTTGAAAAACCTTGCGACAGTGTTTTCCACTTCTTCAGGCGATACCGGGTCGAGGTCCAGTTGGGATTTCTTTGCATCGGCCAGAAACTCCGGATCCTTCATAGTGTCCATAAATGCCTTTTGCAATATTTTCACGCGATCCTTCGGCGTACCCGGCGGCAACGAGTACGGCCTGGTTATGGAATTCGGGTCGTGAACCGCCGCCTGCAACAAGGTCCGGGCCTCGTCAGTCTTAGCGAGGCTGACCGCCAGAGGTACTTTGGGAAGCTCGGGATGTGGTTTAGCGACGAGTTGAAGCACAAGATTAGCATCGCCGGTTTCGAGGCCCTTGCGCCAGATCACTTTAATCGATTCCCATTGCCAACAGCCGCCTGCAATCTCGCCGCTCTCAGCCGCAAGCCGAATATCGGCTGTTCCCTTGTAACCTGGGATTGGTTGAACCGGCAAACCCAGCACCTCTTTGAGAACTCTCGCCATGCCATAGGAGGCGTCTCCTGGTCCTACACCGCCGAGCTTGACCGGCTGCTTTGCCGCCTGCCATTGCTCGATGCTGCCAATACCGCTGGCCTTGGTCAAAGCGCAGGCACCGGTATCTTGCACAGGTACTCCAAGCCACTCGAGCTTGCGTGCATCAAACTCGATTCCCGGCGCGCCCAAGACCTGGTTCAAAATCTGGAAACCGTGAAAGTTGCCAATCGTAAGCCCATCAGGTTTCGCCACTCTGTAGACATGGTTTGCTGCAACGATACTTCCTGCCCCTGTCATGTTCTCCACGACCATGGATGGATTACCGGGAATATGTTTCCCCATGTGGCGGGCGATGGCTCGGGAATAGGTATCGAAGCCCCCACCGGCCGAAAAACCGACGACGATCCGGATCGCTTTCCCTTCAAATGCGGATTGCGCGCCGAAAAGCTCATTCTTACTAGCTGCCAGAATTAAAATGGCAGCAAACATTAAAACGGTTTTAAAACTCATCATGAGCCTCCTGAACAGTCTCGCATCACTTAATTGGCGTCGGTCGTGTTGGGGACGCAAAACAGTTATTCCAATAGGCTGTCTGATATACGAATGCCTTAAGTCGGCCATCCACGTTTCGAAAGATCGACAGGATTGCCGTCGGGATCATAGAGACGCGCCTCGACCTCCCGGTTCTCCGGCCTTTTCTCAATCTTGGAAGTAGCGCCCATCTGCTCGCTGATCGGTCGCAGTGCGTCCACGTCATCCACCTGGAAGCCAAAATGGTAAAAACCTTCCTTAAGATACGGCCCTTCGGTCTCGCGCTCAGGCTCCAGCGGCAATATCGCCAGATTGACGTGACCGTCTGAAAGGTAGGTTCCGGTTCCACGGCCCGGCACAACTTTTAGGCCAAAGACCGTAGTATAAAACTTGACGAGACGAGCTACGTCCTTGGTGGTAATCGCGATATGGCGAATGCGCGACATAGATTTAGCCTCCAATCGAAATTGTACGAAGATCTTTTCTTGAGCTCTGCTGATGACTTTGCTGTCATCCGAAAAATCTAGCCCTAGCTCCTTCGTGAGATACCATAGGTCCAATGAATGACAAGCGTCAAGCCGATTGGCCGAAATACTCCAGCGTGTTCGGCAAGCCATGTTAGAGTTAAAAAGCGACAACGGGCGGGAGAAGAACAGAGCAGAGATCAAGAACGCTTCGGCGGAACATACTTAACATCGATTCATTACTGGGCCTTCAGCCTTACGCGTGCCGTTATGCAGCTTGCCTTCATGCTGAGTTGCACGTTTGACTCAAGGTTAGTTCGTTAATCCTTACCGGTGGCATTGCTCTGCCCGTGCGGTGATTCGGGCCTAGTTCTCATAAGTTTTCCTTGGTGCTGAGACGATCATTTGATAGAGATTCCTTTGATCAACCGATCTACACGGAGGTATCTATGAAAAAGTCTTATCGCGGCACGTGGTCGTTGTTACTACTGTCCCTGGCATTTTGTTCCATCGCGGCGGCAGAAGATTTTTACAGCGGCAAAACAATTCGCCTGGTCGTAGCGACCACGCCGGGTGGCGGATTCGATGCTTACTCTCGCATGCTCGCTCGTCACATGGGCAAGCATATTCCAGGCAATCCAACCTTCGTGGTGGAAAACATGCCGGGCGCAGCTTTCATGATTGGCACCAATTATCTGTATAAGCAGGCCAAGCCTGACGGGCTAACTTTGGGCAATTGGATCGGCACGCTGGTTTTACATCAAGTCATAGGAAAGAAAGGCATCGAATTTGACGCGCGCAAGTTCGAGTATGTCGGCGCGCCGGTTAAGAATCATGACACCTGCGTGATGACTCGAGCCAGCGGCATCGATAGCGCTAAAAAGTGGTTAAGCTCACCGACACCGGTAAAGATGGGTGCGACGCCGCCGGGTTCGACGCCATACGATAACGCAGCGGTGCTGAAAGAAGCGCTTGGGCTGCCGATGCAGGTTGTTTCAGGCTACAAAGGAACAGCGGAGATTCGTTTGGCCGTTGACGCTGGTGAGGTGTCGGGTATTTGCGGTCTGGCGTGGGCGTCGACGAAAGTAACCTGGCGCAAGCATTTGGAATCGGGGGAGATAAAAGTTATTTTGCAAAACACAGCTGTAGCCCATCCTGAATTACCTGATGTCCCAACCGCAATCAGTTTGGCCAAGACCGACGCGAGCCGGAAGCTGATCGAATTGGCGCTGCATGATGTCGGAGCCATTACCTATCTCTACACCTTTCCGCCAGGTACACCGAAGGATCGCGTGCAACTCTTCCGACAAGGATTTCAGGCGACGTTGAAAGATCCGGAATTTACTGCCGAGGCCAAGAAAGGAAATTTCGAGCTGGATCCGGTTCCGGGCGGAGAGCTGGAGAAGATTGTTAATGGTTTCTTCAAAGCCGATGCGACGACGATAAATCGACTGCGCGATTTGCTCAAATAAGTAAACGAGAACCGGTCTGAGATCGCATTGGCGATAAGCGACTGACCGTTCGCACATCGAACCGTCACGACTATGAGCATGTAGAAAGTCACCAACGCCTCACAATTTTGCTTGCCCGAACTTTTCTGATCTTGTCCTTCCATTGCTAAGAAGTTCCGTTGTAGGCAATTGACGCCGGTTTGTTTCCGTGGCGTGTATATTGCCTTTGATGTTCCCCCATGGAGCATCAAAAACCGCAAATACTTTTCTTGGGGCTATTTTTTCTCTTTTCACTGAGCGGTTGCGCCGCCGTAGGAATGACGCTCTTCGGTGTCGGTGCCGGCGTCGCTACCGGTACTTCAGTCTCCTACACGTTGGATGGGATTGCTTACCGAACGTTCACCGCTCC
>JAJONK010000352.1 GCA_021323355.1 Deltaproteobacteria bacterium | reverse complement strand
GGTCAGGGTTTCGACCGCCGCCGTTAGCTCGCGCATGTAGTCGATATCGTAATTCGACAGCACGTTTTGCAGCACCGCCGTAATGCGTTCCAAGCCCATCCCGGTATCAACGTGTTTTGACGGTAGCTCTTCCAGCTCACGGTTGTCTTTTCGGTTGTACTGAATAAAAACAAGATTCCAGAGCTCGATGTATCGGGCGCAATCGCCATTGACTTGGCAGACGTGGCCTTCCAGGCCCTTCCTGTCGCACGCTTCAGGTCCGCGGTCGAGGTGGATCTCGCTACAGGGCCCGCAGGGCCCGGTCTCGCCCATCTCCCAAAAGTTTTCCTTCTCCCCGAAGCGCCGAATGCGCTCAGCCGGCAGCCCGCTGATTCTGGACCACAGACGCTCAGCTTCATCGTCGTCGAGATAGACCGTCGCCCAGAGCTTCTCTTTGGGCAAACTCCACTCTCGGGTGAGCAGCTCCCAGGCCCATTCAATCGCTTCGGCTTTGTAATAGTCGCCGAAGGACCAGTTGCCCAACATCTCAAAGAACGTGTGATGGTAGGTATCCCTGCCGACCGCCTCCAGATCGTTGTGTTTGCCGCTGATGCGTAAACACTTCTGAGAGCTTACGGCGCGCGAGTAGGGCAGCCGTTCCTGGCCAAGAAAAACGTTCTTAAATTGCACCATGCCGGCGTTGGTAAAGAGCAAGGTCGGGTCTTTGTCCGGCACCAGCGAAGAACTCTTCACAATCGTATGAGATTGCCTCTTGAAATAATCCAAGAAGGATCTGCGAATGTCGTTTCCAGTCATCATGGTTCTACATCGTCCTCCCCGCGGCGTCCCATCAGACTATAAATCACCTGGCTGCTGTAACCACGGCGCGCGAGAAACGCGCTCGCCCGGCGAAGAACTTTGGGATCTCGAAGATTGACTCCTTTAAATTTTTTGTCCAACAAGTCTTTAGCGTTCTTTTCCTCGTCGCCCTGAGCGAAGGTCGTGCCGATTACGTCTCGGATCAATGGCTGCCCAACGCCCTTGGCCCTTAGTTCCCGTTCAATTCTCTTTGGTCCGTAGTTGCGGCCGGCGGCTCTGGACCAAGCCCAACTCCGCGCGAAGGACTCATCATTAATGTAATTGAGAGAGCGGAGTTTTCCCAGAGCCTTCTCTCGGGCGGCGGCTGAATAGCCTTTACGGGATAGATGGGTGAGTAGCTCCCGTTCACTGCGGGCACGATAGCTAAGATATCGAAGGGCGGATTGAAGCGCCTCCTCCTCCGAATCAGGCGATTTGGGTCTGTGACTCGTTCGGTTCAGATCCGAGCTAACCTTTTGTTACTTTACTTTTGCTTTTTCTTTCCTGTCGGCGTTCCCGGCCGTAACAGGGGCTTCCTCTCGCTTCAACCCGACACGCTCCATCACTCTTGACATGATTTGCTGAGCGATCTCGGGATGCTCTTTTAGAAAGTTTTTCGCCGCTTCGCGTCCCTGGCCGATTCTATCGCCGCCAAACGAGTACCAGGCGCCGCTTTTCTCGACGATACCCATTTCGCTGCCGAGATCGACGATCTCGCCATCGCGAGAAATGCCAGTGCCGTAAAGCACATCGAACTCAGCTTCTTTGAATGGCGGAGCCATCTTGTTTTTGACTACCTTTACCCGGGTGCGCCCACCAACAATATTGTCACCATCCTTCAATGCGCCGATCCGGCGGATATCCATCCGCACGGACGCATAAAATTTCAAAGCGTTGCCACCGGTGGTGGTTTCAGGATTGCCGAACATCACACCAATCTTCATACGAATCTGATTGATAAAGATGACGACAGTGTGGGAGCGTGCGATGGTTCCGGTGAGTTTGCGTAAAGCCTGGGACATAAGCCGCGCTTGCAATCCCATGTGCGAATCACCCATCTCACCTTCAATTTCCGCTTTGGGCACGAGTGCGGCAACTGAGTCGATCACTAGCACATCGATGGCGCCGCTACGGACTAGAGTCTCGGCGATTTCCAAGGCTTGTTCGCCATGGTCCGGTTGTGAGACTAACAGGTCATCCGTCTTCACCCCGAGCTTCTTCGCGTAACCCAAATCCAAGGCATGCTCGGCATCGACGTACGCTCCCATGCCGCCTTGCTTCTGCGCTTCGGCAACAATCTGCAACGCCAGGGTCGTCTTACCCGACGATTCAGGACCGTATATCTCGATTACGCGGCCGCGCGGTACGCCGCCGATACCGAGAGCGATATCGAGCCCAAGAGAGCCGGTCGAGATCACCGGAACATCTTTTGCCACACCTCCCTCGCCGAGCTTCATGATTGCGCCTTTGCCGAATTGCTTTTCGATTTGGCTTACCGCTAGATCGAGGGCTTTCTCCCGGTTTACATCCATGAACTTTGTCTCCTTAGTATTGATCGGTCATGAAATCATTCAATCGCGGGCGAGCGGGACCGCTTTAAGGGATCGATACACCGCGCCCTCCCGTTTGAGCACGCTTTGAAATAAAACCACCTCATCGACAGCGGACTCGCCGAATTCGAAATTCTTCCAGAGCTTGAGCTTGCCCTCGAGTTGTTGCTGCGATCCCATGGGATCGCGCCATCGGCCGACTGTTAAGTGGGGCCGAAAGATTCTGTTTTCGCTGGGAAAGCCGAAGGGTTCTAACACAGATTCGACACTCTTTGCCAGGGCCGGCATGTCACTTCCTTCTAGACCGACCCATAAAACGCGAGCCCTTTTGATATCGGGGAATACTCCGAAACATTTAGCATTAATAGTAAACCGCCGAAAGGGGTGGATGGCTTGAGCAAGCGCGTTGCTGATAAGCTCGATTTGCGGCTCTTCTATAAGACCTAGAAACTTCAGCGTGAAATGAAAGTTTTCTTCCCGGACCCAGCGAATCCCGAAAATTTCCGGCGCCAGCTGCGCTATCGCTTCGGAAATTCGGGCGCGGACCTCAGGAGCGATCTGCACCCCGATGAACGCGCGAATCACTGCTGACGATTACCTCATTGCAGAAGACTGGTACGCAGCCAATTCAGAGCGACCTGCGACGTGCCGAGAATAATGCGCTCGCGATCTCCAGCGAACCTAAAAAGTTTCGCTTCATGGCTTCCCGTTTGAGCGATGCTGACCCAAACCGTGCCAACCGGCTTCGCCGCGCTGCCACCCGCAGGACCCGCCACACCCGTGACGCTCAGCCCAACATCTGCACCGGTGCGTCGTTTTATGCCTGCCGACATTTCTAACGCTGTTTCGCGACTGACGGCGCCATGTTTTTCTAAGGTTTCTGGGCGGACGTCCAGAAAGCGTATCTTCGCTTCGTTGGAATACGTTACCGCACCGCCATAGTAGTAAGCTGAGCTGCCGGCGACCCGGGTCACTCGGTGGCTGATGTAGCCGCCGGTACAAGACTCAGCGAGGGCGAGAGTTTGCTGCTTTTCCATAAGTAAGCTGCCGATCACCTCTTCCAGAGTTGTATCCCCCTCGGCATAGATGTGCTTCCCCAGAATTACTCTGATTGAATTTTTGATCGTTTCAAAAAGAACGGATGCATCCGGGCTCTTAGTTCTAACCATCAGTCGCAAAGAAAGATCGGGATAATGCGCGCGAAACGACAATCTCGCATGATTTTCCAGATGTAGGGGACGTAGCATCTCATCAAGATTGCCTTCAGTGATTCCGTGAATCTTAAACGTGCAGGAAAAAGCATGTCCCGTTTCGCTCTGCTGGCGCTCGATCCACGGTAAAACCGTTTGATCCAGCATAGCAACCATTTCTTGCGGCACCCCGGAAAGCCACAGGAGCGTCTTGTCCGGGCTAATTGGCACGTGAAAGCCGGGAGCCGTCCCCACTGGATTAGAAATGATCGTTGATCCGTCTGGAAACATCGCCTGCTTCAAGGTATTAGACGACCAACTGATACCGCGCTCTTTAAAGCGCTGTTGAAGTCCT
>JAJONK010000351.1 GCA_021323355.1 Deltaproteobacteria bacterium | reverse complement strand
CGGCGCGAAATCGCCGAATTGACAGAATACTGGGCGCAAACATCGGCGATTTTTGGTTTGAACATACTTGTTCTGCCGTCAGACGAGGCTCGATTGCACCGTGTTCAGAGCGTCCGATCGCGGTACGGGATTCTTACCAACGACTCTCTGATCTTGGCGGCAATGGAAGAAAATGGCGTTGACAGTCTGGCAACCCGCGACAGCGATTTTGATCACATCCCGAATATCAAGGTTTACAAGCCGACCGATATTTAATACCGTCACTGATCCTTCTCAGGCAAAGACCAAAGCTTGTCATCGTTCGGCTGTCTCTTATAAAATCCGTGGAATAGGGTGATTACATCGGCTGCGAGTGGATCAGAGTGAGTGCCCAAGGGGTTCCCGCCCACGTTGGTACACCCAATCGATACAGTGTCTTGCCCGAGGTGGTTCTCATAGATGCGTTGTGAATGTCCTTGCTGATATCGATCCCGACCACCAGGTAGTTTTGCGAACCGCGAATCTCTTTGCGCAGTTGCCGAAACTGCTCGAGCCGCTTTTCTTCTCGTTCCATGATTTGCCTCCTCCTCGTTAACCATTTTTTCGGTGACCGACTCGGATCGTGTCACCGGGAGGCTTCTTCTTGGAAGTACCGCTATTGTGAAAAACTGGGCTACAGGCCCTGGATATGTGATGAGATATAACGTTGTTGACTAGCTGGAAAAATTCTCGACGATTCCCGTCGGACTGGAAAATTTCCCCGGGATTGCGAGAGGTAGTCGGCGGTTTGCTAAATCCTCATCTCGATTTTTTCCTCGGTCAGACCGGCGACTTCAAGGTCGAAAGCTTTTCGGTCAGCTTCATTGAGGACGTTTATTCGGTGTCAGCCTTGCCTAAGTCGCCTACTAGATTCACTTCACACGATTGTTTCGAGTTCCCCATGATAGGCAAGTCCGATGGTAGACACGGACTCTCCGGCTTTCGATATCTCGCCCGGATGGCGGGACGGCTCAACCGAGCTGATGAATTCCTGGTAGCTTAACGTGGCGGAACCGACATTCAAATCAGGCGATTCTTCGCACCTTGATCTTGCCGGCATGTTTTTCGGCCTCGGCGAGATCATATTCCATCTGGAGCCCAAGCCACACGTCCGGTTTGCTGCCGAAAGCTTTCGATAAGCGAATGGACATTTCCGGGGAAACACCGGCCTTGCCATTTATAACATTGTTAAGAGCTTGTCGGGTCACACCCAGTCGTGCCGCCGCTTCTGTTATAGTCAGACCCAACGGTTCTATGCATTCCTGGCGGATAATCCTACCCGGATGCGGTGGGTTTTTCATGCGTCCCATCTCTTCTCCTTTTGCCTATCCGGCCAAGGACAGGCTTAATGATAGTCGACCAAATTGACATCATACGCATCGCCATTCTTGAATCGAAACACTATGCGCCAGTTCGCCCGCACGATAACACTCCAGAACCCCTTGAGTTCTCCTCTGAGCGGATGCAGTCCAAAGCCGGGGAGACTCATGTCTTCAGGTCCTTGGGCCCGGTTCAAAACAGCGAGAATGTTTTCAATCTTCGGAATGTGATCGGCGCTAACACCTCTGGTTTCGCCATCTTCAAATAGGCGTTTCAAGCCTTTGTGCTTGAAAGTTCGAATCACGTGATGTTGTTTTTACAGCTTTCCGTTTACTATTATCTTATCTTGTATGTCTATTGTTGCTCGTATTACTATGACAAGTGGCGCTTGTCAATTGTCAGATAGGGTCTTAGACGGTTCATCTCGACTGCTATCGGTGAGTTGTGCGGTTCAGCCGGTGGGTTTGTGAGTGAGAGGTCTACCATAGGTTCCGGGACCCGGTTCCGGGACGTCGGGCTGGCAAGGGAGATCACGTCAACATCAAAATGCCGAATGGTCAGCTCGTCAAGCCGGATGCACCGAGGAACAGTTTCTGGATCTGCTGTGAAAAGGAGCGTCTGATGCAGTACACAGTAATCGTGCACAATGCTGACGAAGGTGGATATTGGGTGGAGGTGCCGTCCTTGCCAGCTGTTTTAGCCAGGGTGAAACAATCGACGAGGCCATGAATAACGTCAAAGAAGCGATCGAGCTCCACATCCAGGGATTAAGAGACGAGGGGGCAGGAAGTGCTGTCCCGAGATATCATTACCCTTTGCGGTGAAAAAGCTCAGAGATTTATCGCCGGGCGCTGGAAACACAGAGACAAACAAAACCATTAATTGAGAATCCGCGGACCGAAGAGTTTCACCGCATTGTCCCACAGGATCTTGCGCTTGGCGTCATCCGGAATGGGTTGAGCATCGAGGTCGGGCAGCGCTCGCTTGGGATCAATCGCGTCCGGATGGGGATAGTCGGTATTCCAGACGATGTTCTCGCCCTTGAGATCATCGACGACATATTTGAGCGCGCGTTCGTCGCTGTCGCAGGAGATCATGCACTGGCGCATGAAGTACTCGCTCGGGTGCATCCGCAGCTTGTCCGACTTGCCCATGACACTGTTCCGGCCATGGGTATGATCGTCCATTCGTCCAAGCCAAAACGGCAGCCAGCCCGCATTGGATTCTAAAATGGCAAGCCGCAGTTGCGGAAAACGTTCAAGGATACCGGTGAAAATGAAATGGCCGAGGGTTGTCATGTTGTCGCAAGGAAATCCTAAAGCATGGTCCAGGCCGCGCAGCGCGAGCTCTATGTCTTCGCGCCGCTCGCCTTCCAACTGTCTGAACGGATGGAAACGGCGTTGCCGGTACTCGCCGTGCGCCGCGATCGGAAAATCCAACTCAGAGGCGAGACGCCATAATGCATCATACTCCGGCTCGTGCAGGTAACGGCCGACGGGAAGAAACGGATTTCGCACCGATACCGCCCCGAGTTCGGTGACCGCACGGCGCCCCTCCTTCACCATCTCGCCAACATCAGATCCCGGTAAGACCGCGACGAACTTGAGCCGCTTCGGATCGGCGCTACAGTAATCGTGACACCAGTTATTATAGGCGCGACACATAGCGGCGCCGAGCTCGAGGTCCGTCAACGCCACGCGATAGGCGAAGTTGCCGTTGTTGCCCGTAGGTAGCAGGACTTGAATGTCCCAACCATAGCGATCCATGTCTTTGAGTCGGATATCGGCCGACCACCACTGGCGATAGGCTTCGCCGTACTTTTCTTCCAACACTGCCCAGGCGCTCGGCGGCGGCCGGAGCTGAAGATCCCCTTTTGGAATGATCTTTCCATCCGGCTCGTAAACCATAAAGACACCGTCCATGAAAGAGACCTTGGGGACTCGATCGCGGAACTTAGGTTCGACATATCGATCCCATAGATATTCGGGTTCATGCATATGGGCATCGGCATCGATGACCTTCATTCCTTTCCACATGGTCGCGTCTCCTTTGACTTCTATTTCGCAATCGACATTAGGCGAATCAGAAGCAAGGTGTCAAGGCGGACCATTGTTTCACTACATGAGGTTCATTCAAGGTAAATGATCGAACCGGAGCAGCGGGCTTGCACGCGTGAGTTGACCGCTGGGATAGATTTGTTGAATAGTCGCGTAGTTTTACTCCGCAGGAAAGATTGCCCGGCGGTATTTCAATCAGAAGTATGAGGAGAATGGTTATGCTCCAACTGCTTGGATTCTTGAAATGTATCAACTCCCTAACACTGCTTTCGGTTGTCCTAAAGCTGGCATTGTGCTCGGCCGTTCAAGGCGCCGATCAGCTGCGCGTCGGGTACGGTTCTTTGAGCACAAGTTACGCGGCTATCTGGGTGGCCGGCGAGGCGCGCTTATTTCAGAAGAATGGAATCAATGCGGAAGTTCTCTACCTCGAGAGCGCGCTCGTGCGCACGGCGCTGATTGCCGGCGATATCGCGATGGGCGGCATGTCGGGGACCACGATGGCCGCGCCCCGTTTGCAAGGAGCGGATCCGGTAATTGTTGCGAGCTTTGCAAACGCGCTTCAGTACCGGTTTGTCGTACGGCCTGAGATTAAAAGCGTTGCCGATTTAAAAGGTAAGCGCGTCGGCGTCGCCGGCTTTGGCTTAGGGGCTCATCGCGGGGCGCAGATCATATTGACCAAGCTTGGGCTCAATCCTGATACTGACGTGACGATGCTCCAGATTGGCGGCGACCCCACGCGGATGTCGGCGTTGCTTAGCGGTACCATCGATGCCACTGTGTTCAACCCACCGCTGCACCAGCGAGCGGTAGAAGCCGGCATGAAAGTGATGGCAAACATCGAAGAAATGAACTTTCCCGTTCAGGGGTCCGCGCTGGTCACAACCGACCGGTTCATTAAAAAGAATCCCGACGTGGTCCGGCGCTCGGTAAAATCGATTATCGAATCGATCCACCTGGTAAAGACCAACCCGGAGTTGACCAAACGGGCCATCAGGAGATATATGCGGTACAAAGACGACCGTGACACAGAAGAGGCCTATCAAATCATGCGGGACATTGCGCCGAGAAAACCTTATCCGACCGTCGAAGGCATGAAGGCTGTCCTTGATGAGCTTAGTCCTAAGCTGCCAGCGGCAAGAGCCGCCCAACCGCGAGATTTTATGGATACGCGCTTCATCGAAGAACTGGATCGCTCAGGCTTCATCGACCGGCTTTATCCCTAGCGATGGATTTTGTAGCGAACAGCGATGCCCAAGGAGAGCACAGTCGTGGCATGAGGTTTCTATGAAAATCGTATCCAAAGTTCTTACCCTTTCTCTCAGCGCGGCACTTATCGCGTTGAGAACGCCGAGCACGCGCTAGGGTTGGGTCTTGCCAATCGCAACTGCGGAATCCGAGGTTGAAGCAACGGTTTATTCGGTTTGCGCGCTGCATCTCGTTTGTAGAACGTCCAGTCAGCGACGCTCGTTCTCCGCGTTGATTTCCTAAGTTTCCTCAAAGATCGTGAGTGGCGCGAAGCGGTTGAACGTTTTAACAGGGGCTGGAACGAGGCGATGTGCGTGAGAGCATTCTTTCAATGTGAAAAGCTTCTCCGAATCGGGATTCACTTAACCGTTTTGCCGGCGAACTTCGAATCCCATCGCTCGACTCGCCGGCGGGTTGCGCGACCAGAAGTTGGCTACCGTGGGGCCGGTGATGTTCTGCACTAAACCTGAAAAGCGCCGCCGGCAACGCAACTAATGCGTCTGCAAAATGCTTGCGCGCCAACCTCACTCGCAAATCCGAATTTTGCATGCCGACTTCGATGGCAATTGTCCGGCAACGCCCTGCATCAAGGCCGGCGAGCTTCGCCATGGCATATCCCAACACGAAGCCAGAGCTGTTGTGCGCTGCTACCGTGACAAAGACCAACGCGCCGGTGTCCAACACCCGGCCGTGCGCCTTTGGCGGATGAGACAACCCAGGAGCTTCAAGCACTCATCGCCCGACGCCGCCAGATCATCGAGATGGTGGTGGCAGAGAAAAACCGACTCGGGAGCGCACCCAAGCGGTTACAGAACGCAATAAGGCCCATCTTCGGTGGCTCGAAGCCGAACTGGGGCGGCCAATAAGGATTTGGACCAGGCGATCCGCCGAAAGCCCGCTCTGGGAAGAAAATAAGATCTGCTTCAAAGTGCTCCCGCCATCGGCCGCCCGTAAGCCGTTACGTTGATTGCCGAACTGCCGGAGCTCGGAAAGCTTAACCGTAAACAGATCGCGGCGGTGGTGAGAATCGCCCCGATCAATAGGGACAGCGTATGTTTAACCACCGCAGCATCTGAGGCGGCCGCGCCACGGTACGGGCCTGTCTTTACATGGCTGCCCTGGTAGCAAGCCGACATAATCCGACCATTCGCGCTTTTTACAACCGACTTCGAACCGCCGGTAAGTGCCCAAAGGTGGCCC
>JAJONK010000350.1 GCA_021323355.1 Deltaproteobacteria bacterium | reverse complement strand
ACCTTATTTTCGGCGAAGTAGGAGTCCATTGCCAGAGCGGCATTCTTGAGATCGCTTTTCATTTGGCTATCCACGGCGTGCGCACGGTATGATAGAAACTGTGGGATGGCGATGGCAGCCAACAAGCCGATGATGGCAACGACCACCAGCAACTCGATCAGGCTGAAGCCTTTGGCGTTGATAACGGTTTTAGGTTTTGAAGCTCGGAGGTGCATGACCAGTGGGCATAGGCGCCGCGTAAAACACATAGTCTAACACAAAACTTTACTTGGAGCACCAAACATTTCGACGAAACGTCTAGCAGGCCGCTGAAAAAACCTCTTGCAGGCTGCTCAAAAAGATCCAGATGCGAGGCGCGCGAAAAATCGACGAGCGGAGGCGTACTTCCAGTACGTTGCAGCGAGACGATTGAGCGGCAACGAAGCATATGGGTCTTTTTCAGCGGCCTGCTAGGCTAGGTTCCAAACATCGGCATGCGCGCTTGGGCGCCGCGCCGGTCGCACTCCTCGACAAAGATTCTATGCACCGCCGGGTCTTGGTCCTCATACTCGATTTGCGCTCCGCCTTTCTTCACGTCCTCACCGGTATCCTTCAAATCTTCGACTTTGAATTTAAACCCCCACGGCTTAAGCGCCAGGTAGCGGGCCGGCTCCGCTCCGGGATTGAAATGCTGGTGCCACCACTGCATCGGCGGCGTGAACATACTCATGCGGCCCCACTCCACGCGCTTCTTGCTTGGGTACCGTCCTTCCTCCCAGAGATACGAATAGCCGGAGCCTGTCAGCATAACGATGTGCGCTCCCGCGCCATGACGATGCGCCTTTTTATACTTGCCGACTGGGAACTCTGATACGTGCGCGCTCATGGTGTTGTCGACAAATTCGAAGAGGGTCGTGCGGTTATCGCCGCCCCGTTCTTTGTAATCCTTGGGTTCGAAGCCCCACAGGTCGGCGATAAAGTTCGACTCCCACACCCGGCCTCCTTTAACCTCCGGCAAGTAGCGGCCGCCCTTACCCCAATCATCAGCGCCGCCGCTGTACCGGTCGGTGAAGACAAAAGGATTATTGAAGACATAGTCGAGATTGCGGTAGCGGTTGATAACCACCGGAGAATCGGTCAGCGATATCATCCGCACCCGCTCGTTGCCCTGCGCATTGAAATGCTGGTGCCAGGTATTCAGCGGAGTCGAAAACAGGCTGCCTCTTTGCCACTCGAGTGTGTGTTTTTTGCCGCCTTCATTCCAGATCGTCGTTGCGCCCTGCCCTTGCAGGATAAAAACCGCCTTCTCGAACATGTGGCGCTGCGGCTTGAGCTGTTTACCCGGCGCAATCTCCTCAACGACCGCGTCGCACATCCCGCCGGCGCCGTCTTGATTGACGAACGCGGCTTTACCGCCCGTGCGCTGCCAGTCGCCTAATTGAAGCGACAGGAGATCGTCGACAATAAATCCTTTGTGCACCGGGATCTCTTCCCAATCCTGATAAATCTCATAAGGACTCTTTTTGGAAAAAGCCGAAACCTCGTTTAGATTTTTCATCTGCTGTCCACTCCTGCCTAACGTTACGTCCGCGAACTGCCGCTCCTACTCAAGCGATCCGCTCCATGTAATAGCCCAGCGCGCCACGATAGCGCGCTCGGTAAGCGCTTTTCAGCAAATTGACCATCGCAAGCCGCGCGCGCAATCATGGATAGAGCTCTTTCATGAGACCACTTCGATCTAAATTATCGAGGAAGCGTCGATCGACAAATTGCTCAGGCTTAACGGTTTTGGCGGCAGGCACTGTTTTCGCCAGATCATCGAGCGCGTTCTGCAGCCCGGTCATGTTGATGTAGGGCGCCTTCTCCAGCACCTTGCCCATGTAGAGCTCGTAAGCCTTCTGTAAAACCGTCTGGTCCTGGATTTTGGTGTACTTGGACATCGACTTATACGTCAACTCTTTATCGCTGCGGGCACGCTGAATGCCGCGCGCATAGGCGCGCATGAAGCGATCGATGACAGCGGGCCTGCTTTTAATGACCGATCCGACCGCCACCAGAGAAGGGTTGGGGAAAGCAAAGTCCATATCCGTAATATTGATCAATTCTTTGAAGCCGGCCCTTTCGACTGCGAATTGGGTTGGCGGCGAGACCACTCCGCCTTCGATCGATCCACCTTGCAGCCCCGCTGCAACAGTTGCCATAAAGCCGAGCTGGATCAACGTGAGATCTCTCTCTGCATTGATGTTGTATTTTCTAAGCGCGTAACGGACCGAAATATCGGGCGCAGAACCAAAACGGGTGATGCCGATCTTCTTCCCCTTTAACGCTTCGATGGTTTTGATCTCAGGCCTGACATAGAGAGAAAAGATCATCTTATTGCCGGAATTCCCAATGATCTTTAAATCGGCGCCCTGCAGCGCTGCAGCCATTGCAGAGCTGCCGTTCATCGAGCCGACATCGATTTCGCCGGCGACGGTTACTTGCGCCAGCTGAGTGCCGCTGGGAATCAGCACGATCTGATCTTCCAGGCCTTCTTTGGCAAAGTAGCCGGCATCATGCGCAACCCAGATCGGGATGTAGGCGCCGCTGATCGAACTGTAGCCGATCCGGATCCTATCCGCGGCTCCAAGAGAATGCGTCCACATAAGAAGAACAAGGCTAATTAGGATTCGTTTCATGTTACGTCCTTTCGAAATTGCTCTAGATCGACGGACCGGGTCATATCATGAAAGACCGATGTTTAACCACACGGGAGTTCTCTGGATCTACCAGCAATAATTCGATCGGCCCGTGATCTGCCGCGCAACGCAGCTTCCAATCGTGTTTCGCTTTAGATACGTGATAATATGTGATAGCTCTTTATCAACAGGGACGGGGCTCGTTCCGATTCGAAAGGCGCATTCCTTACACATGAAGATCATCCAGGTTCCGCTACTGCGGGATAATTACGCTTATCTACTGATCTGCGATAAGAGCAAAGAGGCGGCGATCATCGACCCTTCTGAAGCCGAGCCGGTCCTGAAGCGCGCAGATCAGGAAAAGATCATTCTCACTGCCATTCTAAATACGCATCATCATCGCGATCACACCGGCGGCAACGAAGGGATTCTTGCGCACCACAAGCTCGATGTTTACGGTCATAAAAGCGATAGCGCGAGAATCTTCGGTTTAACCCGAGGCGTCGAAGAAGGGGATGAGATCAAGATCGGTGATGTGACCGGCAAAGTTCTTTTTGTTCCGGGACACACCAGCGGCCATGTCGCTTACCTCTTCGGCAGCAATGTCTTTTGCGGCGACACCCTATTCACCGCTGGCTGCGGCCGGCTATTCGAGGGCACGCCCGAGCAGATGCATGGATCGCTAAAAAAACTGCTGGCGCTACCGGATGATACGAAAGTCTATTGCGGTCACGAATATACCGAAAGCAATCTCCGTTTTGCCGTGACACTGGAACCAAAAAACCATAAGCTGGCCTCCAGATTTGAGCGGGTGCAAGGATTAAGAGCACGAGGCGCTTCCACGGTTCCCGCCACCCTGGAAGAAGAAAAGCAAACCAACCCGTTCTTGCGCTGGGATAGCAAAGAGCTTCAAGCAACCCTCAAATCTCAGGACCCTGATCTCCGTCTAGACCCTGTGTCCGTATTTGCGAAAGTGCGCCAGCTCAAAGACTCCTTTTAACGGCCTGCTCTGCTAGGGCTGGCGCAAAATTACGGAGGGCTCGGGTCATCGCGCCATACTGAAACCATTAACGATACCTGCCCGCGAATCTTCACTCAAGTAAGCAGATTGCTGATTGCAACTGCTCCAACAATGAACTTTTCAGAAGGAACCTGTCTCTGCTACACTGCTCTCGCTCGTGCGGCGACGTTCCCAGCCAGCAGCAATGCTCATGGTCGCTGGTTATGTTTCTCATACACGCAGAAACTAGCTTTGGAAGATTATTCTTGAACGACAAAA
>JAJONK010000349.1 GCA_021323355.1 Deltaproteobacteria bacterium | reverse complement strand
TGTTCTGGTGCCGTGGGAGGACGTGTTCATCTATAAGAACATCGAGCTTACAGCGGGTCAGTTCAGTGTTACCGCGGCGCACGTGCTGGGAAACACGCAATCACACATCCGCTCGTGGGCAAAGCTGCAGTTCCTGGTGGGACTGGTCAAACGCTGCATGGATCTGAGCGGCCGTTCGGCCAATATCGAGATAATCGCGCAACTCGGCGACCTCGCTACCCGTGTCTCACTCATCGAAGGGATGATCCTTGGCGCCGAAGCGGCCGCGGAGCCGGACCAGTTTGGTGTCATGCGCCCCAAGGATTCCCTGCTTTATGCCAGCCAGGTGTTACAGCAGGCGATGTATCCGGCATTGCTCAATCAGATCCGCGGACTGATGGGCGGGAGCCTCATCCAGTTGCCGGCAGCGGCGGCTGAGCTGCGCGCCACAGCCTCGATGGTGGATATCGGTCGCTACGTGCGTTGGCCGAAAGCCGCCGGCCGCGACCGGGTGAAGCTGCTGAAGCTGTTGTGGGACGCCGTGGGTTCGGAGTTTGGCTCGCGTCATTTGCAGTATGAGATGTTTTACGCCGGCGAGCCCACGTCTATTCAGGGACGCGAGTTTCGCACCTTCGATTGGACGGCTGCGGAGGCACTGGTCGATCGTTGCCTGGCGACCTACGACGAGAGCACTGTCTAGCGGCGGTCACAGGAAATTTTCCATAAAACAGCGCACAGCTCATTCGCTTCCAAACAGCAGATTGAAGCTCTCCGTAGTCTTCATCGATGCCTAAGCCGGATTTACCGATTTTTGAAATCGAGCAGCAATTGCTCGAATCGCTCAAGACAGAGAGGCGCTTGGTTCTCACCGCGCCGACCGGATCAGGCAAGTCAACCCAAGTGCCGCAGATGCTGCTCGACAGTGGCTTGTTGCGGGACGGCCAAGTGACGGTGTTGCAGCCGCGCCGGTTGCCCACGCGTATGCTTGCCGCCTGGGTCGCTCGAACTCGCAGCGTTAAACTCGGCGACGAAGTGGGCTACCAGATCCGCCTGGATAACGTGACCTCTGCCGCGACCCGTATTTGTTATCTCACCGAAGGCGTCCTGCTGCGCCGGATGTTGGCTGATCCCGAATTAAGAGGCGTCAGCGCCATCGTGTTCGATGAATTTCACGAACGCCACCTCTTCGGCGACATCACCCTGGCGCGCGCTCTGCAGATTCAGGCAACGACCCGACCCGATCTCATCATACTGGTGATGTCGGCGACGTTGGATGTAGCCGCGGTGCAGAACTATCTCCATCCTTGCGCATTGTTGTCGTCCGAAGGCCGCACTTACCCGGTGACCATCGATTATCTGGCGAAACCTGCGCGCGAGATATCGGTCTGGAACCTCGCGGTGAGAGAGCTCCAGGGCCTGTTACGAGCGCATCCGGAAGGGGATTCGCTCGTTTTTATGCCGGGCGCCTATGAGATCATGCGTACTGTGCGAGCCGCGCGCGATGCTTTGGGGCCGCAATTTCTGATATTCCCGCTGCACGGTGAATTGCCGCCGGCCGAGCAGGACGCCGCTATAGCGCGCTACGGCCGGCGTAAGATCATCGTTGCCACTAACGTTGCGGAAACGTCGCTTACCATAGACGGTGTGCGCCTGGTGATCGACAGCGGTTTGGCTCGAGGTCTCCGCTATGATCCATATCGCGGCATCAACACGTTGCTGATCGAAAAAATCAGCCGCGCCGCAGCCGACCAGCGGGCGGGCCGCGCGGGACGCACTGCGCCTGGCCACTGTTTGCGTCTCTGGACTGCGCATGAACAGAACGTGCGCCCGGCCCAGGAACTCCCGGAGGTAAGACGCCTGGATCTGTCCGAGGTGATCCTCACTCTCAAAGCCAGCGGGGTAAACGACTTGACGACATTTCAGTGGTTGGAAACTCCCGACTCGCGCGCGCTTAGACGGGCCGAGACGTTGCTCGTTGATTTGGGAGCGATCGAGGACATCGCCGGTGTTATCACTCCGCTCGGACAGCGCATGATCTCGTTTCCGGTTCACCCACGTTATGCCCGCATGCTGTTGGGCGCGCACGAATACGATTGCGTGCGGCCGGTGGCATTGATCGCCGCCTTAACTCAAGGGCGTGACCTACTCATGCGCCGCCAAACCAAACAGGTAGACGACCGCCGCGGCGATCTGTTCGATAATGAGACCGAGTCTGACTTCGTGGCGCTGATGCGCTGCTGGAGGTACGCCCAGCGCAACGGCTATGACGACGAGCTTTGCCGCGGCATCGGCATTGACGCGCAAGCGGCGCGTCAGATCGGACTGCTTTTCGAGCAGTTCTTGAGCATTGCGGCGGCCGAAGGTTTCGACATCCGCGACAAGCCAGTGCTGCCGGACGCTCTGCAGCGTTGCGTGCTTCTTGGGTTTTCTGACCACCTCGCCAAACGTCTCAGTCCCGGCTCGCTACGCTGCGAATTGACCCACGGCCGGCGTGGTGTTTTGGCCCGCGACAGTGCTGTCAAAGCGCCACTTTTTGTCGTGTCGGAAGCGCGCGAGGTGGAAAGCGGCGCCACTAAGGATCGAACGTTGAATGTCGTGCTGAGTCTCGCCACCGCGATCAGGGAGGAGTGGTTGCGCGAACTGTTTCCCGACGAGTTCAGCGAAAGCCGCAATGTCTTCTACGGTCCGGCGCAGCGGCGGGTGATCGCGCGCGACGAAGTCCGATTCCGTGATTTGGTTTTACGAGAGAAGATTTCCGATAAACCGCCCGGTGATGAGGCGGCCGCGATTTTAGCGCGGGAAGTTGCCGCCGGCCGCTGTCAGCTCGAAAACTGGAACGAATCGGTTGAACAGTGGATCCTGCGCGTCAACCGATTACGGGAATGGATGCCGGAACTCGAATTGCCGGCGATTAGAGAGATGGACCGCCTTTCCATCTTCGAGCACATCTGCCACGGCGCGCTTAACTACAACGAAGTCCGAAATCGACCGGTCTTGCCGCTGATCAAAAGATGGTTGTCACGGCGGCAACAGGCGTGGATCGAGGAGTATGCACCCGAGCGCATTCAGTTACCCGGAGGCCGGACAGTGAAAGTGATCTACTCCGTCGACGGGCCGCCGACGATTGCAGCGCGCATTCAGGATCTCTACAGCGTTAAAAACGCGCTGCGTATCGCCAGCGGGCGTGTTGTCCTGCGCATCGAGGTGCTCGCGCCAAGTAATCGTCCGGTGCAGGTCACTGACAACCTGTCGAATTTCTGGAGTGACACCTATCCTAAACTCAAGCACGAATTGCGGCGCAAATATCCGAAGCATGAGTGGCGCTGAACTCTGAGTTCAAAGGCTAGAGTAATCTAGGCTGGGAGCTGAGCAGAAAAGTCACTGTACTCGGAGGGACGGGAAGTGTCTTCTCAGATCCGCTACAGCAGGCTCCTACTTCTAGACGCCTGCGCTAACCTCGTCCATTTTAGATATCCGGTGCCTCGCACTCTTGCAGTGGCATGCGCCTTGCGCCTGCTAGAGAAAAAGACGCGCAAGGAGGCTCGTATGAAACGAAGAAAGCACATTCTAACGGCGGTTTTTGTAGCCGGCGGTGTTAGTGTAGCCGGTGCGAACGGTCTGTTCGCTCAAGGCCTCCCAGGGCCTACCGTCCCAAAACCGGTACCCGAAATCCCGCAGCAAACACAACCGACTATACCGGCGCAACCCGCTCCGGGGCTTCCACCGACGGAACCTCTTCCAGGACAACGAGGAACCATCCCCGAGCGGATGCAACCGCCGGATGCCGGCAGCAGCCAGCGAGAGATGGTGATTTCCTCTGAGGACATCAGGAAGGCACAGGAAGCATTGAAGGCGAAGGGTAAAGACCCGGGGGCGGTCAGCGGCCGTATGCATGCCAAGACTCAGGAAGCGCTCCGTGAGTTTCAGAAAGAAAATAATTTACCGGCCACCGGAGTGCTGGACAAGAAAAC
>JAJONK010000020.1 GCA_021323355.1 Deltaproteobacteria bacterium | reverse complement strand
GGCTGAAATTGTTTCATGTGCCGCGGCCCCACAAGCCGCAGTAGCGCCTCAAGATGAACGGCAACGCTTGCTCGTAGCCGGGCATGCTGGCGTATTTCGGCAGCTTCATCTCCTTCTCAACGGCATCCCAGCATTTTCCCTCGTGCGCGGCCTTCTTCACCTCCGCCGAAGTCTCCTGCAGAAAAACGAGCGTATCCTGCGCGTCTTTCTTCGTGCCGAGTCGACCGCCTGCGCCGGGATGACCAGGAATGAGTCGTTCCCAATCCATTGCCAGCACCTTTTTGATCGACTCCTCCCATTCGAGCGGATAGGAATCGATCATGCCGCGCCCTGGCAGGGAACCGACCGGCAGCCAATCGACCGTAAAAATAATTTTCTCCGCCGGCAGCCGCATGACCAAAGTTGAGTCGGAATGATTCAGGCCGAGATACGTGAGCTCCAGTGTGGTGCCGCCGAGTGTAATCGTCCTATCATTATCTACTGTCTCGTCGGGAATTACCGTATGCGGATCCTTGAGCCGGTCAAGACGCTCTTTGGCTTTCTTGTGCGCGATGAACGTGGCGCCGGCGTCCTTGAAGGGCTTACCGCCGGCTATATGGTCGAAATGATGATGGCTGTAAATCACGTACCGGACCGGCTGATTCGTGACCTTCTTGATCTCGTCCAAGTAAGTGGTCACCGCCTGGGGCCGTCCGTAGCCGATCGGATCGGTCGCGATCACGCCCTCCTTGGTGACGACAAACATTGCCTGCGCGCCGCCGTAACGAAAAATATAAACATTCTCGGTGCCGTCTACTTTAGTGGTCGCAAACGGCGGCTGTTGCTGCGCGTGGGCCGCTCGGTCCAGAACCGCTATCGTCAGTGCTGCGCATACCATGATATTAACTAGAAATGACATGACGCCTCCGGATATTTTGTCGATCTAAGGACAGTACAATCAGTCCTTTGCGATGGAGAGTATCCAACGGGGTACTTCTGTGTCAATGCTTCGCTACGGTTCTTAGATTCTAACAAGCGTGAATGCGACGGGCTGGGAAGTGAACATAAGGCATATCCCGCCCGGTTCTCACGGCTAGTACAAGTTGATCGCTTCAAAGGATAGGACTGAGTGAATGATTCCTCGGCTAAGTATTACGCGACCGACCTGCACATATTTACTTGCGGGGACTGGTGATCGTCGCTCGAACAGAGCCGAGGTATTCAAATCATCGAGTTCCCTCATACATTCGGGCGCCGTTAGTTTTGCGTTGGACTTAAGCGGCCCGCGCTTTTTGTTAGAATGAGTTGACGCTTATGAAAAATCTGCGAAGGATTTCGCTACCCTCCAACCGTTCAAAAGTTCAGCAGCTGCTCAAGAAAAGCCCGTCGCCATCAAACGCGGAGGCGAATTTTGGCCGGCTGATTGAGAATGGCGGGAGTCACTCGATTGACAAAATTCCAGCAAACGAGCTGCCGGTATTGACCCGGCTTCTCGGCAGTAGCGCGTACCTCAGCGAAGTTCTGATTCAAAAGGAAAAGAAGTGGCCGGAGCTATTTCTTGAGCAGATCAAGATCCAGCGAAAGTCCGTTGACGATCATTTACGCGAGCTCAAACCAGTCACGACAGCAGCCCAATCGTTTGACGAATTCTGTGCCGGACTGCGCCGGCACAAACAACGAGAGTATCTGCGCATTGGCGCGCGCGATCTCGATCCTTCAGTGCCGCTGGAAGAAACGGTCAGAGAACTGACAGCTCTTGCGGAAGCTTCTCTGGAATCAGCTTACCTTTATTGCCGGCGCGAAACGGAACAGGAATTCGGCTACTTAAATTTACCCGACACAGAGCAGCCCAACGCTTTTGTCGTGCTTGGAATGGGCAAGCTCGGCGGCGGTGAACTCAATTTCAGTTCCGATGTCGATGTCATTTTTCTCTTTGAGAATGACGAAGGCGAGAGCTCCGGTGGCCCAAAGGGCAAGGCTGAGCCGAGAGCGTTCTTCGCTGAGATCGGCAAGAAAATCATTCAAGGGATGGGCAAAGTCACCGAGGATGGTTTTGTCTTTCGCATCGACTTGAGGCTTCGGCCTTTAGGCGTCAATGGACCGTTGGTGCAGTCGGTGGACTCGGCCATGCTCTATTACGAATCCTGGGGGCAATGTTGGGAGCGTGCTGCCTTGATCAAGGCGCGGCCGGTGGCCGGAGACAAAAAATTAGGCGTTCGTTTTCTGAAGGAAGTGGAGCCGTTCGTCTATCGCCGGTACCTCGACTACACCACCGTCGAGGAGCTTCGGCATATGAAGATGCGGATCGAAAACGAGCTGCTGAATTCACAGGACAAGGAGAGAAATATCAAGCTCGGTTTTGGCGGCATACGTGAGATCGAATTTTTCGCCCAGGCGTTGCAATTGGTTAACGGAGGCTATGAACCGGCTCTGCGACAACAGAACACGCTGCGGGCGCTGTCCGAGCTTGCCGCGCATAAGTTCATATCCGCCGAAGAGATGAACCAGTTGGCCGAAGCTTATCGTTTTCTGCGCCAGGTCGAGCACAAAGTGCAGATGGTGCAAGAAGCGCATGCTCATTCGATTCCCGAGGGCGAAGAAGAAGAAAAAGCACTCGCCCGCCGCCTCGGGTACTTACCGCAAGACAAGCGTAGCGAGCGCGAGCAGTTCTGGTCGGCGAAAAATATTCACAGTGAAAACGTTCGGCATACCTTCGACCGGCTCTTTTACGGCGCGCAAAAGGAAATCACCCAAGGCGGCCAATCCCACGCCGCAACGATTTGGCACGATCTCGATCAGCGCGAAGTGATTATCCGCGAACTTGAGAAGCTTGGATTCGCCGATGCCAACAAATCGTACGAGAATCTTCTCGCGGTTCGCGACGGCGAGAGCTTCGCTCCGCCGAGCGCCAAACGGTTGAAGATTATGCGCACCCTCGGTCCGGCGCTGATCGCGGAAATTGCTAAATCCGGCGCTCCTGACCAAGCTCTTTTGAATTTGTCGAGATTCAGCCATCGAATCGGTGGCCGCAGCGGCTTTCTCCGGCTGCTAGCGGAGAACCCGGAAACCATGAGGTTGCTGATTACTCTGTTTGCCGAGAGCCAATTCCTCACCGAACTTTTCTTAAATCGTCCGGAGCTCATCGACACTCTGATTCGCGTGGATCTGACGCGCATCGATAAGAGCAAAGAGTCGATGCTCTCAGGCTTGCGCGAGGCCATAGCGGAGCAGGACGATATCGAAGCTAAACTGAACGCGATCCGGCGCTCCAAGACTGAGGAGTTCATCAGGATTGGGCTCCACGACCTCGGCGGCACCATCGACCTCGAACCGGTGCTAGAGCAACTTTCAGATGTGGCCGATGCCGTGGTGGAGTGCGCGTTGCAACTGACTCGTGAGGAGCTGCAGGAAAAATTCGGCATCGTTCCACAAGGCCGATTCGCCGTTCTGGGCATGGGCAAGATGGGTGGCCGTGAGTTGGATTATAACTCTGACCTGGACCTGGTTTTTGTTTATGACGCCGATGAGGACGCCTATAGCAGCGGCGGCGCCCAAGGTAAATTGCCGGCCCATGATTTCTACGTTCGCATAGGCCAAAAACTGATCACCTATCTCTCAGCGCCAACCGAAGAAGGCATCGCTTACAAGATCGATATGCAGCTACGTCCATCGGGCAAAGCCGGTCCTCTGGTCAGCTCTCTAGAATCTTTTCGCGATTATCACCGCACCAGCTCGCAGCTGTGGGAGCGCCAATCGTTGATCAAGGCGCGGTATGTTGCCGGCGACTCGAGCCTAGGAACAGTCCTCGAGAAGCTCGCCGCGGATTTCGCGTATGGCTCAGGCTTATCGAGGGAAGGGGTGGGTGAGATTCATCACCTCAGAATGCGCATGGAACGAGAGCTCGCCGGTGAAAGCGACAGTCATTTCAATCTGAAGAAGGGTCGCGGTGGCATCGTCGATATCGAGTTTCTTACGCAAATGCTCCAGCTGGCCCATGGCATTCACGATCCCAGTCTTAGGTGTCGGGCAACCTTAAAAGGTTTAAGGGCTTTGCATCAGCAGGGCATCCTCAAGAAAAAGCAATACGCTACGCTGGCCGATGGTTACTTGTTTTTGAGGCGCTTGGATCACCGCCTCAGGCTGGAGCGCGACCAATCGATCGATGCATTTGAACGTGACCCCGGCCGTCTCGATGGCATCGCTCGAGCTTTAGGCTACGAGAGCGCAATCGGGCGGAGCGGTAAGAGCGTCGCCAAGGCCGGGCGCAAGTTGCTTGCAGATTATGAATCACGGCGCGAGAAGATTCGGGCATGCTATGAGCGGTACTTCTTGGGGGCAAAAGAGGATTAGTCCGACGCGCTTTGCGCAATAAAACGTCAATCTATAGAATCGCAAGTCTGTTGCAGTGGAGGGAGCGGGTTCAGGTCGGCTCGACCGGCTGTCCGGGATCGGAATTCAGCTTTTCAGCGGCATTATAGAATTTCATTATTGACAGTAGCACAGGATGTGCGATATCGTCACGTCATGAAAAAACAGATTTCCAAGGGCATTGCCCTAGCTTCTTTTGTAGCCGTCATGTCGACGCCCCTTCATGCGCAGACGACAGCTCCGGTGGATCAACCCCCCGAACAGCCCGTCACTCAGGAACTGGGTTACGGAGTCGCCTCGGCGCTGGCCAGCGTCTTCTATATACCTGCCAAGGTCACTTATGCGGGACTAGGTCTTGTGACCGGCGGACTTGGCTATGTGCTGACTGGTGGAAGATCCGATGTGGCGAGCAATATAATCTATCCGGCCGTTCGCGGGCACTATGTAGTAACGCCCAACCAAATAAAAGGCATCGAGCCGATTTACTTCGTTGGAGCGCCGCCGGAATCACCAGAGCCCGAGAGCTACGCCGCCGGTACGACTGCTCCTACCCGTTAAGCGCCGAAGCAGACGCCTCGTTTCGACGATCTGATAAACTCCACGAGGGTCATGACATCGTCATCGGCCCTCATGTTTTCTTCTACCTCTGTGAGTGCAATCGAAAGATTGCGTCCTTTTCGGAATAGCACGCGGAAGGCATTGCGGATGGCTCGGATCCGGCGATCGTCAAAGCCGGCGCGCTTTAATCCCACCACATTGACACCGCGCACCGTGTGCTGCCAATCAACGATGGCAAATGGCGGAACATCGCGGCTGGTGCCGCTCAAGCCGCGCATCATGGCGTGCTCGCCAATTCGGATAAACTGGTGCACCACACAGTTGCCGGAGATAAACACGCTGTTGCCGACGTCGACATAGCCGCCTAGCAAAGCGCCATTAGCCATCACGATATTGTCGCCTAACTTGCAATTATGTCCCACATGCGACGTGGCCATGAGATAGTTGTGGTTGCCGATGATTGTTGATGAGTTCGGCGCCGTGCCGCGATGAACTTGAGCGTGTTCACGGATCACGTTGTGGCTGCCGATGGTTAAGTAACTCTCCTGGCCCTGGTAAGCCTTATCCTGGGGCGCGCCGCCAACAATTGCGCCGGGATGAATCTCATTATCCTCGCCGATCTCAGTCCAACCTGTGAGATAAGCATGAGCCATGATCCGCGTTCCGCGTCGAATCTTGACCGGCCCGTCGATGACCACATAGGGGCCGATCTCTACTTCCGAATCGATTTCCGCCCGGGAGTCGACCACAGCTGTCGAATGGATGCTCATGAGGAATCTGCGCGACTATCGATCTTCCCTTTCGTCTTCTTCGTCCTCGCCCAACTGTGTTTCAACCTTGCGTCCGGGAATACGGTATCTCTCCTCGGTCCACGCGCCGAGATCGATCAGCTGACAACGATCCGAGCAAAACGGCCGGTGTGGATTATTGTCCCAAGAGCATTCTTTCCGGCAAGTGGGGCATTTCACATGCAACGGCATGGCTTTCTCCTCAGCTACTTACGTAGGACTGGCAAACAACTCGTCGACCCCAAGTTTTTTGGCCAAAAGACCTTGGTCTTCGGCATAATCGATGAAACGCTCGAGATTAGCCCGATTCTTTTCTACGCCATTGGGCCATGGATCATCGCCAAAGGCTTTTCTCTCTTCTTCGAACAGATGCCTGCCCCAAACGAAGCGTGACCAATTAGGATCGTCGTAGTACGCTTTACACGCTTGTTTGGCTTCGTCGAACGCTTGCATTACTTTCGCGGCAAGAGCGGGATCTCTTTTCAGGACATCATCCCTGAAAGCCACAACGTGCATGATCGGATAGTAGCCGTTTTTCTGAAAGTACTTGATCTCTTCCTGCTTCGGATCCGCAAATAAACGGCGGATCTTCTTCGACCCTTCAAGCGCTTCCGCTGGCGGGTGCGGAACCATGAGCGCATCGATGTCACCATGCTCAAGAAGCACACCGATCTTTTTACCTGGAGCAAGCAGTTCAATATGAACACCGGCCTCAGGCTTGAAGGCCACCGCCTCGTCTTTAGAAACCACCCAATCAATTGTGCGCCAGGGCACATTGTATTCAGATTGCAGATCACCTTTGGCAAGCACGGATAAGGTCGTTTGAAACGTACTGAGGCCGACGCGCTTGCCAGGCAAATCGGCGGGCGAGCTTATCCGCGCGTCAACATTCACCCACATCTGCGATAGGCTGAACAACCGGCGTGGAAAAACCGGAATCGCGGTGAATGGCAAGCCGCGGCTTTTTGCCATCAGATAGGAAGAGAGCGAAAGCTCACAGATATCGAACTCTTGCTTCTGCAACATGCGCTCATGGCGGTCTTGACCATGCTTGAGAGGATGAGATTGTCCGACTTCGAGCACGGTTATGTTTGCTCCCTCGACCTGAATCGATCGGTCGAATAGAGGTATATGACGGTCGTAGTGGGATAGCGCGATTGTCAGATCTGCTTTAGCCATACTCGAATACTCTCCTCGTCAGTTGATTCTTGCTTACTCACTTTCCCTAATCTTGTCCAGCTGAAATGGCACCGGATAGGCTGCGCATAGCGGCAGATGTCGTATCCGATGGCGGTCAAACATTCAGTAACTAAAATGGCATGGCCGCGCTAAACGCTCAGGCGAATTTGTGCCAATTCTAACGAGAGATCCTGGACTAGACGCCTGATGTCTGTTGTTTACGGAAGATTCTGACCAGGTAAGATTTAGCTTGGAACGTTCGGCATTTTTTGGCTGTTTGTCAGCCGCTGAAGCAAAGCTTCGATTTCGTGCAGACGGGCGCGCGCTTCATCCTCGGCCTGTTTGATCTCGTTGGCGGGCGCGCCGCTGCTCACGGCGTCTTCGAATTGGGTTACCGCGACGCCAAAGGTTCTAAGCAACCGGCGCGTTTCATCGCTGGGCATGTGCTCTCCTCTAGTCCTAACTTGGATGGAATTAATTGGAAATCTTAAGCTCGCGCATTTTGCTCTCGGGAATAAAACCGCGATCATTCCAGCCCCGCGCTAAATAATAGCTTTGGATCATTTCATGCAGCTCCGCGGGCCGCAGTTCAGTGCCTTGAGCCACTCCGTCGGCTAGTTTTTCATCTAGCAATCTCGGTGGAAGCCAATCATCGTCGGGCTGCCAGCCTTCTCGAATGTTGAACAATTTCTTTTGTGCGTTTATGCGTTCACCGATCTGTCTCAGCTCAGTACTGGAGTAGGCCCAGCCGGTCACCTTGGCGAGTAGATCGGCAGCTTCTGAATAGAAATCCGTGAAGCATTTGCGGAGAAATTTGCAAACGATCAATGAGTCCAGCACCGCGGCAAAATCTTCGGAAGCAGCGACGAGTAATCCGCGGCCGGCATCGCCATGCAGGCGGTCGACTTCCCCGGAAAAATCATACTCATAGGCGCCGGAGCGGTTATGACAGGCGCCACGCGGGCTGACCGCAAGTCCGAGCGCCATGGTTTTCAAGCTGCGCGGTTCGTATCCCGGTAATTCCAGTCCCTTCACGTGCATGGCCCATTGTCCGGCATCTTCGCCGACGACGGCCGCCGCTCGTTTGGAGCCCTGGGCCAGCAGATCGCCAAGTCCCTGACGTTGGGCAATCATGGGGATAATCTTCAAAAATGCGTCGGCTCGGCCAAAGCGGAGCCCTAAAGTGCTGGCTTCCGGCAACAGCCCCTTCTCAGCGCATTCCATCGCCCAGGCGATGGTTGCGCCGGTGCTGATGGAATCCAAACCGTAATCGTCGCACAGGCGCGCGGCTTGAAGCAGGGTGTGCGGGTCTTCGATCTCACACATCGGCCCCAAGGCGAAGAGTGTTTCGTACTCCAGGCGCTGATCCTGTCCGTCCAAGGATTTGAACAGACGTTCGCAGCGGATAGTACAGGCAGCGCAGCCGTTTCGCCGGCTGAAATTATTTTCCGTGAGACTTTCGCCGCTCAAATTTTCCGCATGCGCGAACGTGGACTGCTGAAAATTGCGGGTGGGCAAGCTGCCGAGACGGTTGAACACCGCAAGGTTGGCAACGGTTCCAATCTGACGATACTTAGATGTTACCGTGCCGATGCTCTTGTGTCGCATTGCCAGCGCGAGCTCGGCAACGCCTTTCGAATCGGCGATGGCGGTATCGGTAACGCCGCGAATCGCAATCGCCTTCAAGCGCTTTGCGCCCATCACAGCACCGACGCCGCCGCGACCGGCATGACGTCCATCATTGCTGATGGTCGCGAACCGCACCCCATTCTCGCCGGCCAAACCGATAGCGGCAACACGAAAATTGTCGTTGTCAGACTCCGCACGAAGACAAGAATCGGTGGCTGTGGCGCTCTTTCCTAAGAGGTGGGTAGCGTCTCTGAACACAACATGACCGCAATCGATAGCCAAATACACCCAGGACGGCGACTGACCGGTAATCACGAGAGCATCGACTCCCAGTCTCTTTAGTTCTAGAGCAAAGTAACTGGAAGAGAGCGAGTCGGCGATAAAGCCGGTCAGCGGGGATTTCGTCACAACGGCGTACTTAGCGGTGGTGGTGAGTGGCGTCCCGACCAGCGGCGCGCTGGCAAAGATCAAAGGATTTCCCGGCGCCAGCGGATCCACGCCCGGCGGAGCAAATTCGTAAAGAAGATCAGTGCCAAGGCCGATGCCGCCGAGGCAGGCGTAGAGGCGCGACCTGTCAAGCTCGAGAAATTTATAGGTGGCCGAAGTCAGATCTATGTGAAGCAGGTGGCCATGAAAGCCATACATGAATACCCCCGAGGTGGCGAGCTTTGCTGTACTCTAGTCGAGCCACAAGGAAACAACAAACGGCTAGAACTCTGCAGTAGACTGCCTCTAGAGTGCAATGAGAACATTCCCCTGAGACTCAAGCTTGGCTCCCGCGACTCGCCGCTCCGACAATAACGAAATCTTAAGCACGAGGATTAGCAGTTTCCAATCGCCGAGTTCACTGCAGCACGCCTCGTGATACGCTTAGCCGCAAGTGAAATGCCGATGCGCTCTCTCGTAGCAATTGTGGAGCAGCTACTCTGGATCGTCCCGGCGTTGCTACAAAACTTTTAGCAAAGTGGTCAAATACAAGACGGACTTGTTCAAAATTCTTGTTTGGTGTATGGCATAGCCGTTGCTCGTTTTGCAGCGCGTAAAAGTCAGTGCACGACAAACCCTCACCAAAGGAGTTCTAAAATGGAACTCTCCCGACGCAGTTTTCTGCGCTATTCGGTGGCCGCCGGCGGCGCTACTGCGCTAAGCGGATTAATTGGCTCGGGCGTAAATCTGGGACCGGCGATTGCGCGGGCGCAAGAATTAAGGATCAAAGGCGCCAAGGTCACTCCCAGCGTCTGCCCCTATTGCTCCGTGGGATGCGGCACGCTCATCCATACTATCAACGGGCAGATCGTCAATATAGAGGGTGACCCGCGTAGCCCGCACAACGAAGGGACTCTCTGTCCTAAAGGCGCTGCCATCTTTCAGCTGCACGTCAATCCCAATCGCCCAACCCAGGTTCTCCACCGTGCCGCAGGCGCTGCAGATTGGGAGGTGTGGGATCTGGAGCGGGCGATGACCCGGATCACGGAGCTGATGAAGAAAACCCGCGATGAAACGTTTATTGAAAAGCTGCCCAACGGCAAGCTCGTCAACATGACGCCCGCCATTTTCGCGTTAGGTGGAGCGACGCTTGAGGTCGAGTTCAATCACATCTGCCAGAAACTCATGCGTGGGCTCGGAATTGTCGCCATCGAGAACCAGGCGCGGATATGACACAGCTCTAGCGTCCCCGGTCTGGGGACACGATTCGGCCGCGGCGCAGCCACCCTCTATCCCCGAAGCATGGCGGACTCCGACTGCGTCGTTGTCATGGGTTCGAATATGGCCGAGAACCATCCCGTCGCCTTCCGCTGGCCGATGCAGGCGAAGGCCAAGGGCGCCAAGATCATCCACGTCGATCCGCGTTTCACCCGCACCAGCTCGGTAGCTGATCTTTACGCTCCGGTTCGAGCCGGGTCCGACATCGCCTTCCTGGGCGGAATCATCAACCACGTACTCAACAGCGAGAAGTGGAACAACGACCCGTTCTTCAAAACCTTCGTCGTGAACTACACGAATGCGGCGACGATCATCAACGAGGACTTCAAGGACACTGAAGAATTGAACGGAGTATTTTCGGGGCTCCTACAATCCAAGGGCGGGCTAGACGAATGGCCGTTCAACGGTTTTATCAACCAATACGACGGCGCAAGCTGGCAGTATGCCGGAACTAAGGCAGGGGAGCAGGGTCGGGCTGCATCGACCGCGCAGTCAGGCGAGGCCATCGTGTCCTCAGGTCCGGAGGGAACCAAGTCGCCTGCGACGCCGAAGGCGGCGGCCGGGAAAGCTCCCGCCGGGCCGCCGTTTGACTCTTTGGTGACATCTCTCGTCAAGCCGCCGGCGCAGAGAGACGAGACGCTCGAAAACCCCCGATGTGTTTTTCAGATCGTCAAGAAGCATTTCGCGCGATATACGCCGGAGATGGTGGAGAAGACTACCGGATGCCCCAAAGAGACCTTTCTCAAAGTCGCCGAGACTATTCTAGCGAATTCGGGCGCGGACCGGACGACTTCATTCGCCTATGCAGTGGCCTGGACGCAGCACACCTACGGCGTCCAAATAATTGGCGCCTGCGCACTGCTTCAGCTTCTTCTGGGAAATATTGGCCGCCCCGGCGCGGGCGTCATGGCACTTCGGGGGCACGCCTCGATCCAGGGCTCGACCGACGTTCCGACGCTCTACCACTCGATTCAGGGTTACATGGCGGCGCCGACGGCCCTCAAGAAGCACGACACCTTGGAGGATTACCTCGCGGCCGAGACGCTACCGACGGGGTATTGGGCGAACATGCCGAAGTTCGTCGTTTCATACCTGAAGTCGATTTATGGGGACGCTGCGACCAAGGAAAACCAGTTCGGCTGGGACTGGCACCCGAAGATTCTCGGCGATCATTCACACATGGCCATGTTCGTGGCGATGAACGCCGGCAAGGTCAGGGGAATGTTTTGCGTAGGACAAAATCCCGCCACGTCGGTAAACGCCAAGTTGGAGCGGTCGGGACTAAGGAAGCTCGAATGGCTGGTCGTGAAAGACAACTGGATCACGGAGACCGCCACTTTCTGGAACAATGCGCCGGAGGTCAGAAGGGGCGAGGTCAAGACCGCGGACATTAAGACCGAAGTTTTTTTCGTTCCCGCCACCCAGGTTGGCGAGGTCGAAGGGACATTCACCAACACCCAGCGACTGCTGCAATTTCATCATAAAGCCGCCGAAGCGCCCGGCGATTGCCGCTCTGATACCTGGTTCTACTACGAGCTCGGCAAGCGTCTGAAGAAGCTCTATGCGCAATCCAATGAGCCGCGCGACGAGGGGTTTAAGAATGTCGTATGGGACTACGAGCACGAGGATGAAAATGAAAGAAAAAAGGGAGAGCCTTCAGCGCTGAAAATTCTAAAAGAGATTAACGGGTTTCAAAGCGGCGATCCAAGTAAGCACGTCGCCGGCTTCGGCGAATTGAAGGACGACGGCTCGACAACGTGCGCGTCATGGATCTACTCGGGCGTCTATCCCGGGGCGGGAAAGAATCTTGCCGATAGGCGCACTCCCGACGCGCCCGGCCAGCCCGGCGCGCAGCTGAATTGGGGCTGGGCTTGGCCCGCCAACCGCCGCATCATGTACAATCGCGCTTCCGCCGATCCCACTGGCAAACCCTGGAGCGAAAAGAAGAAGTGGGTATGGTGGGATGCGGAGCAGAAAAGATGGGCCGGCTACGATGTGCCGGATTATATTGCGACCAAACCGCCTACCGACAAAGCTAAGCCGGGCACAGCAGGGATGGATGCGCTTCCCGGAACCGCTCCTTTCATCATGCGGCCTGATGGCCTGGGTTGGCTTTTCGTCCCGGCAGGCCTCGTGGATGGCCCGCTGCCGACACACTACGAACCGGTGGAGTCGCCGGTCGCCAATCCGCTCTATAAGCAGCAGACGAGCCCGGTGTTCAAATACTGGAAGGATACCGGAAACGAGCTGGCGAAGATGGGCGACCCGAAGTTCCCCCACGTACTGACGACCTATCGTCTGACCGAGCATTATCTTGCGGGCGGCATGAGCCGCTGGCTTCCCTGGCTAACCGAGCTGCAGCCCGAACTCTTCGTCGAGATCAGTCCCGAGCTGGCTCAAGAGAAAGGCATCAAGAACCTCGACTGGTGCAGGATATCCAGCCCACGCGCACAGGTCCGCGCCAAGGCGCTGGTCACGCGCCGGATGAGGCCGTTCAATATCGACGGCAAAGTCGTGCACCAGGTCGGGATGCCATGGCACTGGGGGTATGAGGGGCTGGTGACCGGCGATGTCGTCAATGAATTAACCTCATTGATCGCCGATCCAAACGTGTCGATGCACGAAGGGAAAGCTTTCGTCTGCAACATCGAAAAAGCATGAAAGCCGTGATCGTGCTCGTGACTTTTGCTCCTCGGAAGCAATCAGAGGAACACGTTGGGGGCGGTCAGGCTAGGAAGGGAGATGAACATGGCTGAACCAATGGGATTCTACACCGATACGACCGTTTGTATCGGCTGCAAAGCCTGCGAAGTCGCTTGCAAAGAATGGAATCAATTGCCCAGCACCAACGGTGGTCAGAATACCTTGAGCGGCGACAGCTATGATAACACCCGCCGCCTCGACGGCCTGCATTGGCGCCATGTGAAATTCGTCGAGCAGTTTACCGAGGATCGCGGCGAGGGTCGCTGGCTGTTGATGAGCGACGTTTGCAAGCACTGTGTGCAAGCCGCCTGCCTCGAGGTCTGTCCGACCAACGCAATTATCAGAACCGAATTCGACACCGTAGTCATCCAGTCCGATGCCTGCAATGGCTGCCGGGACTGCATCACCGCATGTCCCTTCGGTGTCATTGACATCAATCCGGTCTCCGGAACGGCGCAGAAGTGCACCCTTTGCTATGATCGACTTCAGACCGGCATGGAGCCGGCTTGCTCCAAAGCCTGCCCCACGGATTCGATCCAGTTCGGCACGATTAGCGATTTGCGCGGCAGAGCGCAAAAAAGGGTGGAGCAGCTTCAACAAGGCGGCGAGAAACGCGCCTACCTTTATGGCGCGGACGAAAAGATGTTGGGCGGACTTAATTCCTTTTTTCTGCTGGTGGACAAACCGGAGGTGTATGGACTGCCGCCAGACCCGAAGATGCCGACTCGCAATCTGGTACCCGGTACGCTCTTGTCGATGCTCGGCGCCGTTTTGGTGGGTTTAATCGGTGTATTTAATTTCCGCAATCGCGGCGCGCGCGCCCACGAGGAGACCCGGCTATGAATGGCATTCCTTCGAGCACCTACTTTACCGCTCCGCCCGATTGGGGCTGGCTGATTGTTTTTTACTTCTTCTTCGGCGGCCTCGCTGGCGGTTGTTACTTTATCGCCGTGTTGATCGATTTTTTCGGCAGGCCGGAAGATCGTCCGCTGGCGCGACTCGGCTATCTCATCTCATTTCCCTGTCTCATCATAAGCGGCATCCTCCTGACGGTTGACCTGTATCGGCCGGAACGCTTCTGGCACATGCTGATCGAGTCCAATACATTCCAGCCGATGTTCAAGTACTGGTCGCCAATGTCGGTGGGCTCCTGGTCGCTTCTGATATTCGGGCTATTTTCATTTCTATCTTTTCTCAGCGCGCTGGCTGATAGTGGCCGAATAACCTGGTCTGGAGCGCGCAGGTTACGGCCGCCTGGGACGATCGGCGGCATCATTTCGATTATCGGCGGGCTCTTTGCTTTTTATGTTGCCGGCTATACGGGAGTTCTTCTGGCGGTGACCAACCGTCCGATCTGGTCGGACTCCCCACTCTTGGGGATGCTGTTTGTTATCTCGGCGGCGTCGATCTCGGCGGCTTTGATGATTTTGCTTGCCGAGCGCAACCGCTGGACCATGCCCGGCATCGCCGATTTGGACGTTTGGGTCCTGGCTCTGGAACTCATCGTCTTGATCGCCTTCTTGATTTCACTAGGGCCGGTCTTCCGCGCCTGGTTTAGCGTCTGGGGCGTGGTACTTTTGCTCGGCGTCGCTGTGTTAGGAATGCTTGTGCCGCTATTTCTGTCATGGCGGCGCGATTGGCTCGGCAGTCGTAATTATACCGCCAGCGCCGCGTTGGTGCTGATCGGCGGTTTTATCCTGCGTATGGCAATCGTGCTCGGCGCCGAGGCGGTATGAGATGAGACTAGCGTTGTTAACGATCATTGCCGCAGTAGTTGCCGGTTGTACAAGCCCAGAGACTAATCGAACCCGCGGCGGTGGGCCGGGTGCGGATGTGGGTAATCGAGGTTCGATCGTGCGCATGCATGAAGGCTCCAATCCCTTTGAAAAAACTCCAAAAATTATTGGTGCCGAG
>JAJONK010000348.1 GCA_021323355.1 Deltaproteobacteria bacterium | reverse complement strand
CCGCTCAAAGAGGTTCGCGTGCCCTACGCTCTCGGCGGGTCCACCGGATTCTTCTGGGTGGCGCAGCGCTCCGGCTCCTTTGAAAAATACGGCCTGAAGGTTCTGCCCATTTTCATGCGCGGCGGCCGCGAGGCGGTGCAAGCGCTGATCTCTCGCGATGTCACGATGCTCCAGCAAGGGAGTTCCGGAGTGATTCTTGCCTGGGCACAGGGCGCCAAAGACCTCGTCGTTATAGGCGCCACCGGCAACAAACTGGACTACATTTTGGTGAGCAGCCCGGCCATTAAAAAGCCGGCCGATCTTAAAGGAAAGAAAATTGCCATCAGCCAGTTGGGCGCGAGCACCGATTTCATCGCTCGTCACGCCGTGCGCCAGCTCGGGTTAAATGAGAAGGACGTCACGCTCCTCAGCATCGGCGCGCAAGGGGAAAGGTGGGCGGCGTTAGCCGGGGGCCACGTTGACGCTTCGGTCTTTCAACCGCCGATCACCTTGCGCGCGCGCAAGGCAGGCTTGCCGATCTGGGTAGACTTTTCCAAGAGTGACTACGAATTCGTTGTCGCCGGTCCGGTCACCACGCGGTCGTTCATCAAAACGGATCGCGAGACGGTGATGAATTTCATGCGAGGTCTGGCGGATGGTATGGAGTTCTACCGCGACGAGAAAAACAAGGACGCCGTCATCAAATACCTCGGTGAATTTTACAAATCGACCAACACCGAAGAACTGGAAGAGACCCGGCAGGTCTATCGGCAAGTCACCCCGGGTCTGCCGGAAAACATGATCGCCAGCGATCGCATGTTATCGACCATGAACATCAATGGCGGCGATGTGATGGATCTGTCTTTCTTGAGACAGCTGGAGGAAGAGCGGAAAACAAAAAAGTAAACGTTTAAGCCGTTCAAGCTGTTCAAGTCGTTCAAATCGTAATCCGGATCGATCTGACGGCTTGAACGTTTTGAACTATTTGAACGATTTGAACCAGCCGATAGGAGTTTTGATGCCCGACTATAAAGAAATACTTTACGAGAAACGCCGGGGCGGCGCTCTGATCACGCTCAACCGGCCGGAGGCGATGAACGCGATCAGCCGCAGCATGATCAAGGAAATCCATCAAGCGCTCGACGACGTCGAAGAAGACAAGGAGGTTCGCGCCGTTGTTCTGACCGGAGCCGGACGGGCTTTTTCCGCCGGCATGGATCAGGGAAATCGGGCCGGCCGTCGTCGCGATATTCGTTGGCCCTATGGCATTCTGACCGGGCAAAGCGCCGCCGAAGTTATCGATTCCTGGCGTGTCGACCCGCGCAACTTTCGCCGCATGTGGGAATTCGGCAAACCGATCATCGGCGCGATCAACGGATGGGCCATGGGCGCAGGCTCATGGTTATCGCTGTTTACACACATTACGATCGCGGCGGAGAATGCCGTTTTCGCTCAACCAGAGGTGCGCCATGGCTCGAACACCAGCTTCATGTGGACACTGCTAGGCGGCTATAAAAACGCGCTGCGCTACGGATTGACCGGCGATCATATCGATGCGCAGGAGGCCCTGCGCATCGGCCTTGTCGTCAAAGTCGTGCCGCCCGAAGAATTGATCGACGAATGTTTCAATCTGGTCGAGCGCATTGCTCACGTGCCACCGGAAACCGTCAAGATCAATCTCCAGGTTGCCACCATGGGGCTGGACATGATGGGACTTCGCGACGCATTGACATTTGACAGCCAAATGTCGGCGCCCGCCCACATCATGCTGCGCGAGGAGCTACGCAAGCCGCTTGATGAAGCACGGACGAACCAAGGGATCCGGGAGTATTTGCAGATGCGCGATGGGCCGTTTCAACCGGAACCGTTTGGGCCTAGGGCGAAGAAAAGGCAATAGCCATTAGGCAACAGGCAATAGTAGAAAAAGAGAGGACACGATGGCGGAATACAAAAACATTCTTTATCAGAAGCAGCGCAAAGGTGTCTTGATCACGCTTGACCGCCCCAACGCTCTGAACGCGATGAATGAAGAATTGATGAACGAGCTCGATCAGGCATTGGCCGAAGCTGAGACCGATGCAGAGATCAGAGCGGTGGTCATCACCGGCGCGGACGGCGCGTTTTCGGTGGGCGAAGATATCAGCGGCGACGATCCGGAAACGGCTTGGCCTTACGGGATACCGGCCGGAACCTCGCTGAATGCAACGTACAACAAATTTCGTGATGCGGATCGGAAAGATATTTTGGGCCGGCAGCTTTACCGCTGGCAATATCCCAAGCCGATAATCGGCGCGGTGAGCGGCTGGTGCCTAGGCGCCGGCTCTTGGCTGGCTCTAACGTGCCATATCACTATTGCGGCGGACGACGCGGTCTTCGGCCAGCCGCAGGTAAGGCACGGCGCTAACACCGATTTTATTTGGGTCGCGCTTGCCGGATTCAAGAATGCTCTGCGCTATTCACTGACCGGTGATCATGTCGATGCCAAAGAGGCCTTGCGCATCGGTTTAGTCAATCAGGTGGTAGCCAAAGAGCAGCTGCTGGAGACTTGTTTTCAGTTTGTCGAGCGCGTCGCCCATGTGCCGCCGGAAACCGTCAAAATCAATCTGCACATTTCAACCTTAGGCATGGAGATGATGGGCTTGCGCAAAGCCTGGACGCTCAATGCCGAGCTCGCCGCCATGGCGCGCCTGACCAAACGCGAGGAATTCAACAAGCGGCTCGAAAACGCAAAGAAAAAAGGCGGACTCGCAGCCTTCTTGCAGGAACGTGACGCGCCGTTTCAGCCGGAGCCGTTTGGCCCTCACGCCAAGAAGTAAGCGCTACGCCATCGTGTATGTAAGGCCGTTGGCAACTCCGCGGTAATGGCTAAAATAGAAACCCGTGTAGTAAATAGCCGATGTGAATACCGACGTACAAAATGCCGCCACAAGCAGCTAGATCGATGAAGGCGTCGAGTAGACGTCTCAGAAACTTCATTCGATCCTACTCAGACTAAAGGGCCGTTGTACGTGCAGAGCAGCGGCAATGATGGTACGGAGCCGAGCCTGACGTTGCGGATAGAAGCTGCTACTACTTTACCTCTGGCGGGCAGAGCGCGTTGCATGAAGCCTCCCGATGCTTGAATTGCGCAATGTATATCGGCACTGTTGATGGCAAGTCAAGGCTGAGCACGCCCGTTGCCTGCTGTTCCCTCTTCAACATGCCGGCAGCATTCTTGATAGTCCGCCGATTAGGTTGGTTATGGCTTACGCTCTAAATTCGCCGAACATGGGTTTTCACTTCTTCGAAATCGACCGGGTTAGTTGCAGCCACTTATCTTCGGCATTCTCGTACTCGGCGCTGCTCATGCCGCGTTCGGGATATTCTCTTTTAAACGGATATTCTTTCCAGGCCACGCCATAGCGAAACTGCTCCATCAGTTTCTGCCCCTCAGCGCCGATAATAAAATCAGTGAACAGCAGCGCGGCGTGCGGATGTGGGGCGTTGGCGACGATAGCCGACCCGCCGGCATTGGTCGGCACACCATCGAGCGGAACCCAATCGACTGGCGCCTTCTTTTCTTTTTTGACTGTCACTTGGTTCTGAAACACGACAAACGATCCGGCGACTTCCCCGGCCGCGATTAGATCGAGAAACCCGGCGCTCGAAGCCTTGAACAATCTAATTTCCTGCGCTCTCAGACGTTTTACGAATTCTTCGCCCTTGTACTTGATCAAGGTGCCGACAACGCGGCTGGTTGAGCTTTCGGTCGTTACCGCGAGCTTTCCTTTGAGTTCCGGTCTTAGCAGATCTTGGAAATTTTTTGGAATCTCCGCCGACGCAATCTGCCGAGTGTTGTAGCCGAATCCGAGGTAGGCTTCGCGATCCGTGACCCAGTAGATGCGCGCTCCGTCCGCTTTGGTCTTTGCCTCATCGGGGTATCGCGACAGCTCGGGAGATGTGTAAGCTTTGAGAAGACCCCTCTCGCGAAGCAACATCAAAAGACCTGGAGTGCTTTCCAACGCGTCGGCGACGTAGCGACCGGCTTGTGCTTCATTGAGCAAGCGCGGCCCGAGGTCCGTGCTGCCGGCGCGATAAACTTCAACGGCAATATCGGGATACTTTCTTTTGAAAGCGTCTACCAATTCCCGGTAAACACCGGACAAAGAGGTGTACCAGACGACCTTACCCTCAGCTTTAGCGCCGTCGAGAAGAATCTGGTGGCGATCCGCGCCGGTGTACGCAGCTAGCTCGTCCAGCGTACGGGGCTTTTTGGTTTGCCCAAAGCTGAACGAACTCGTTGTTACAAGGATCAGTAATGCGACGCCCAAAATTATCATGGCCATTCCCCCTTGGCTACCGTCGCTCCGAATCATTACGCCCTTTGCCGGAGTTATCACGTTTGGAAGAAGTGGATCAAGCACGAAGTGGAAACCGGAAAATGTCGCACCCGTTTGTACATAAAATTCTTAAGCTCCAAAGGAAAGACAGACAAACGCCAACGATGCTATCTCCACTCAGGAGAAAACTATGCTTGGCGGCCATGCGGTAGCGCAGTGCGTGCGTAACGAAGGCGTGCGGCACCTTTTCTGTGTGCCGGGTGAAAGCCATATCGCTGTTATCGACGGATTGGTCAACACACCTGATATTAAGTTAATCACCAACCGCCAGGAGGGCTGCGCCGCTTTCATGGCCGAGGGTTACGCGAAAAGCACGCGCAAGGTTGGGTGCTCCTGGTCGGACAAGTCGGGCGCAACGCGCGCGGCCGCGAAGCTGGCCAAGAGCTGGACTACGGTCAATTTTTCGGCAGCATCGCCAAATGGGTTGTGGAAATTAACAACCCAACTCACGTGCCCCGGGTGATGACCCGAGCTTTTCACATTGCCCGCAGCGGCCGTCCCGGCCCCGTCGTGGTATCTCTGCCCCGCGATATGTTGGAAGAGAAGGCTGAAATACCGATGGTGAATCCTTATCCGTGGGCGCAGCCGAGTCCTGATCCGGGCTTGATCGAGGAAATGGTCGCGCGCATCGGCGCGGCCAAAAAACCTATGCTGCTGGTGGGCTCCGGCACGCAATATGCCGGCGCCTGGCAGGAGCTAGTCGATTTTTCTGAAAAGTTTCAGATCCCGGTCTTGACCTCCTACAAACGCCAGGATGCTTTTCCGAACAGCCATGCCAATTACATCGGCAATCTATCGAGCGCCAACAAGAACACGCGCGCGCTGGCGTCGACGGATGCCGACTTGCTCGTTGTGCTCGGTTGCCGATTGAGCCAACAAACCACCGGCGCCTTTTCCTTTCCCCGGCCCGGGCAAGCCTTCATTCAGATCGACGCCGACGAACAGAACATCGGCCAAAACGCGCGCCCGGAAGTCGCCATTGTCGCAGATGCCAAGCTCGCCTTATTGGCGGCGCTGAAGCACACGGCGCCGCAAGCTAATGCCGGCCGGGCTTC
>JAJONK010000019.1 GCA_021323355.1 Deltaproteobacteria bacterium | reverse complement strand
GTCGGTGAATTGCTTGACTTGAGACGTATTTAGGATAAAATTGCAGTCCCATACGTGGTCAGAGATCGGGGGTGATTTAATCCATGACCGGTGTTCGAGTTAGAGAAAATGAATCCATCGAAAGTGCCATCAGACGTTTCAAAAAGCTTTGTGAGAAAGCAGGAATTTTGGCGGAGTTACGAAAGCGGGAACATTACGAAAAGCCCAGTGTTAAAAGAAAGAAGAAAGCCATAGCGGCTAAGAAACGTGCGTTACGGCGAGTGCGTCATTCTTTTTAGTCTGGAGCTTTCGTGTCTACTTACCATCTAGAAAGAAATTCGCGATGCAGTTAAAGGCCGAAATTCAGAATTCTATAAGGTCGGCCATGAAAACCGGTGATAAGATCACGCTGGAAAGTTTAAGGCTGGTACTGGCGGCTATAAAGAACGAGGAGATCAAATCTCGGAGAGAGCTCACAACCGACGAGATCCAACGGACGATTTCGACGCTCTGCAAACAGCGCTCGGAGTCCATTGAGATGTTTCAAAAGGGCGGTCGCAGCGATCTCGTGGAAAAAGAACAGGCCGAGTTGAAAGTTCTTCAACGTCTCCTACCTGAGCCTCTGAGCGACGACGAGATAATATCGGCGATTCGAATCACAATCCGGGAGTCGGGCGCGCAAGGTTTGCAAGATCTTGGCAAAGTTATGAAAGAAGTGATGCCAAAGGTGAGCGGCCGAAGCGATGGCAAAAGAGTCAATGAGCTGGCCCGAGAAATACTTCGTGGCGCCTGAATGCTTATAGGGCACGTTCTCTTTACCTTCCCATCAAACAATCAATGGCCGCTCCTTTGCTGCTCAGCGGCGTTGAGCAGCTTTTTGCCAGAAGAATATCACCCCTGCTCGTAATGCATCAAAGGAACCAATGCTTCACGAGTGGTGGCGTTTACGATTAGCGAGAGTTAACAAGACGGATGGCTGTCACCGGTGAACATCGTCGATATCATCCTGCTATCTCTTCTTTTTCTTTTTGGGTTGCGAGGTTATGTCAAAGGTTTTTTCCGAGAGATATTTTCGCTCGCGGGCCTGATAGTTGGCTTCATGGCAGCTGCGCGGTATAACCACACTGTAGCAACGCTCAGCCAAGAGTATTGGAAAATTTCTCCATTTATCCTCAAGGGAGCTTCTTTTGTCGGGATTTTTTTTGCCGTCTATCTCTGTTTTAACTTTCTGGGCTGGTTTTTTCATAATTCTGAAAAGGTTCTCTTTCTACAGACATTGAATCGAGCGGGCGGTATTGTTATTGGAATCGGTAAGGGTGCGGCAGTCATGGCGTTAATCGTTTATTTTTTGAGCTCCGCGTCTTGGATTCCACCTTCTGCTAGTGAAAAAATTAAGACTTCTGTTTTGGTCCCATCGTTATCCCGATTAGCCGAACTTATTATTCGAATCGGAAAAGAAAGGATCTTGACGACCGAGGACAATCGGGTGCGACTGTTAAGTCAAACCCGGGTCTTATAAGTTGCCGCATGATCACTCAGGAGAAGATCGCTGAGATTCGTGCTCGGGCCTCCGTCGTTGAGGTCATTTCCGACTACGTCACGCTAAAAAAGATCGGCCGTAATCATGTCGGGCTGTGTCCCTTTCACGGGGAGAAAACTCCCTCTTTCACGGTGAACGATGAGAAGGGCATTTTTCACTGCTTCAGCTGCAAGGCTGGCGGTAGCGTCTTCAACTTCTTGATGCAGTATGATCATCTTTCTTTTCCGGAAGCGGTTGAGTGTGTGGGTAAGCGCTACGGCATTGCCGTGGAACGCTCAGGAAAGAACAGAGACTCGGGGGGAGAGGCTGACCGCGATGCTCTCTATCGTCTCAATGAATGTGCTGCGGCGAATTATCATCGCGTTCTGTTCAATGACGTCTTGGGAAGAAGAGCTCTCGAGTATATTAAGAAACGTGGTATCGAGGAGTCGGTTGCGCGGCGGTTCATGTTAGGCTTCGCGCCACCCTATGGTTCAGGGCTTCTGGAGGTTGCCAAAAAGGAGAAGCTTTCGCTGAAAGATGCGCTTCGGCTGGGGCTGATTGGCCAAAGGGAAGGCAACCGGTTCCACGAAAAATTTTTTGACCGGCTAATTTTTCCCATCGTCAACGCCGGGGGCAAAGTCATCGGCTTCGGCGGGCGGGTGCTAGAACAAGGAATTCCGAAATACCTCAACTCAAGTGATACCCCGCTTTTTCGGAAAGGGTCTACCCTGTATGGTCTGTTCCAAGCCAAAGAAGCGATTCGCAAAAGGGACCGAGCCGTCGTCGTAGAAGGTTACCTCGATGTTATAGCTTTGCACCAATATGGTGTTGATTATGCCGTCGCCACTCTCGGAACAGCGCTCACGGTGGAGCATGTACGCGCTTTGTCGCGTTATACAAAGAACGTTGTGGCGTTTTTCGATGGAGATGATGCCGGTAGCCGAGCCGCGGAGCGAAGCTTCCAAATCTTTGTTGAAGCCGGACTGCTTGGGCGAGCCGCTTTTTTGCCCAACGGTGAAGATCCAGATACTTTTATCCGCGCGCGCGGCAAAGCGGCCGTGGAAGAACTGCTTGATAGATCAGTGCCGTTGGCGGACTACTACTTCGCATCTCTAGAGCATCGTTACGGCAAAACTTTGGAAGGCAAAAGCCAAATTGCCGGGGAGATCTCACGCGTGCTGCAAAAGGTGCGTAACCCGTTCGAAGTTGATCTTCTGATTGCTCGGGCGGTAGATTCGCTAGGTATTCGGGAGGAGTTCTTTCGCAAGCCTCTGCAGAGTTCGGTGCCTCCCAAGCCGCCGTTGTTAGCAAACCGACGGCTCTCTTCCAGTGATCTCGGCAATCGCGCAAATGCCGCGGAAAGATCCCTCATATCTCTGATTTTACGTTATCCCCGAATCGCCGGATATGTATTCGAAGAAGCAGACGTGCGACAATGGGTCGGATCAGCTTGGCGCGAGATTATTGATCTGATCAGGACCGAGTGGCAAGAGCATGAAAACGTCGATGTTGGGAGGATCGTGCAGGCCTTCGATTCAGAGGTGGCTGCTCAGATAGCCGCTTTAGCAATCGAAGGAGAAAACGTTCCTGAAACTGAGTCCCAGAAGATGGCTGATGACTGCATAGCCCATCTGCGACGAAAGTATTTGCGAGAGCAAGAAAGAAATTTGCGAATCGCGATCCGAACTGCCGAAGAACAAAAGGACGAGAACGCAACCAGGGAGAGGATACTAGAATGGCAAGAAATCGTACGAAAAGAACGCCAGCTAGAACGCCGAAAGCTCGCGCCGAAGATAACCGCTCGATAGCCAACGATAAAGCTTCCTCGCGTCATGCCGCCGGGCAACCGGCGGAGAAAAAGAACATGAAGGAGGTGAAGAAGCTTATCGATCTCGGCAAAGAGAAGGGTTACCTGACGTATGATGATGTCAACGATATGCTTCCTGCGGAAGTTGTTTCTCCGGATCAGATCGATGACGTGATGTCCATTTTTGGCGAGATGGATATCGAGGTTGTTGATTCCAATCAACGAGTCACTCTTGGAGGAGCCGGTGAGGATCTTGCCGACGACGAAGAGGATGAGAAGGAAATCGAAGGCGAAACTGATGGGGATGCGGTCGGCAAGACCGGCGATCCAGTGCGTATGTACTTAAGGGAGATGGGAACTGTTTCACTGCTGAGCCGGGAAGGCGAAGTAGAGATCGCAAAGAAAATTGAGGTAGGCGAAAAGAAAGTTATTGAGGAAGTATTATCCAGCCCGCTCGCATTGCGTTACGTTTTGGAACTCGGTGAAAAATTGGCGCAACATGAGATCCGAGTGCGTGAAATAATTAAAGATGGTGATGAGGATGCCGAATACCTCGAAGATGAAGAGGTGCACGAACGACGCTTGCTCGATCAAATCGCAAAAATCCGCAGGGCCGCTAATGAGCGAGACAAGATTAAAAACGAACTCGAGGGCAAGCGGCTGTCGGCGCAACGTCGTCAGGCGCTGCAACAAACTTTAGAAAAGTATCACGACCGAATTGTCGGCGGCCTGAAAAATCTTCAGCTGAATCGAAAGCAAACCGAAGCTATTGTTGATGGTCTCAAGAGAGCCATGGATCGAATGCAAACCCTTGAGCGTCGGGTGAAGGAATTCGAGCAAAGGACCGGGAAGAGCGCTTCCGAACTCCTGAAGCTTGTTGCAAACCTGAACGGACGTAAGAAGGATTGGCAACGCCTCACCAGTTCCCTGCGAATGGGGCACGATGCGGTTCTGCATATGTCAGACGAGATCAGGAGCGCGCGGCGCGATATACGGCATATCGAAAAAGACCTTGACATCCCGGCGGAAGAGATCAAGCGTCGCGTTTGGTCGATTGTTGATGGTGAGACCAAAGCTAATCTGGCGAAGAAAGAACTGATCGAAGCGAATCTGCGGTTGGTTGTGAGTATTGCCAAGAAGTACACCAACCGTGGATTGCAGTTTCTCGATCTTATCCAAGAGGGAAATATCGGCTTAATGAAAGCCGTCGATAAGTTTGAATATCAGCGAGGATACAAGTTTTCCACCTATGCCACCTGGTGGATCCGTCAAGCAATCACTAGAGCGATCGCCGATCAGGCCCGGACAATCCGCATACCGGTTCACATGATTGAAACCATCAATAAGCTTATCCGGACCTCTCGGTATCTAGTGCAAGAGATTGGCCGCGAGCCAACGCCCGAGGAAATTGCCACGAAAATGGAAATTCCCTTAGATAAAGTAAGGAAGGTCCTTAAAATCGCCAAGGAGCCCATATCCCTGGAGACTCCGGTAGGTGAGGAAGAAGACAGTCATCTTGGGGACTTTATCGAGGACAAAAGGATTATCACTCCTTCCGATGCGGTGGTGAATATCAATCTGCAAGAACAAACAAAAAAAGTTCTCGCCACTTTAACCCCGCGTGAAGAACAGGTTCTGCGGATGCGGTTCGGAATCGGTGAGAAATCCGATCACACCCTTGAAGAAGTCGGTCAAAAGTTTACCGTCACACGCGAGCGCATTCGGCAAATTGAAGCCAAGGCGCTCCGGAAGCTCAGACACCCCAGTCGCAGCAAAAGGCTGAAGAGTTTCATGGAGACTTAAGCATCAACTTCCTATCATCCCACGCGCATTTCCTTATTACGGGCCCATAGCTCAGTTGGTTAGAGCCACCGGCTCATAACCGGTTGGTCCCTGGTTCGAGTCCAGGTGGGCCCACCAATCACTTTCCGCTATGACTTCAATCGCTTGACCTACGGCAACATGCTTGATGATGTCGGGGGTTACGGTTGGGGTTACGGTTCCAGCCAGTTTTAGAAGCTGTTCGGCCGCATCGCTCTTGATGTATTTCCCGTAATGCCGCTCGATTGTGGCAACCGAGGTGCCGCAGTATCCTCCAAGCCATTTGATCTTAACTCCGTTGCTCAACCCCACGCTGGTAAACGTGTGGCGCGTGCAATAGGCTTTCGCGGTCTGATCTCCACACCTCGGAGGATTCGATACCAAACACCCGCGCGCCATGTATGGAAGTTAAGTGGGTTGCCTTCTGATTTAGAAATACGTAATCGTTGTGGTGGTCATGCGCTTCAGTACTTTGCCCACTGACTCAATCAACTTGATCGCTCCAATCACTGCCAGCTGTCTTAGGCGCGGCTTCCTCATCGATGTATCGGCTTTTGCTGATCGTGATGAAGCCGGATCTCAAATCAACGTCGCCCCATTTTAACCCGAGCAATTCAGAAGGGCGGGCGCCGGTCCAGAAGAGAGTATGGACAAAGGAAACATAGAAGGGACTCTTCTTGGAGAAGGCCGTAATAATGCTGTCTCGTTCGGCTTCGGTGAATGGGTCCGGCTTTGGTGTTTGTCGCCGCGGCCATATCAAGGCCTCGAACGGATCACGGTCTAGCAGGTAATCAATCGTGCGTGCATCGCGCAGACAAGCGCGGAAGCTGGCGTCGGTGATGTTCCCGGCATGACTTGAGGCTCAGTTGATGGTTGGGTAAGGGCCATGGGTGTGATCGTTAATCGTAGGGCGAAATAGAAGCTTTTTTTCGTTTGACATCTCTGTTCTTCTTTTACTAAGTACCCAGAGATGGACGACTTCCACATTTTGACGTGGATCATCGCAGCCGCCGTGCCGGCCATAGTGGAAATCTTTTTTAATCGCGGCGAGTGACTCATCCTCTCAACAATTCATAGTCACGTCGCTGGCTTGGCGTCGTCGTCCATCTCTGCCAATAGTTCTTTAGCGCTCCTGGTGATCGGCGATAGCCTGCCGCTGTTGTCGATCAGCTCGCCAGTCGGTAACTCAGTGTCTTCGGTGTCCAGTATCGCCTTGGCCTTGGCGTTTAATTCGTCAAAGTAGCTGGCCTCTTCGGCCTCGGCCCAGCGCTGAAACTCTCGCTCGATTTCCAAATCCAGCTTGCGCTCGAAGAGGGCCCCCGCAATCGAATGAACCTTGTCGCCGGCTAAGTCCCGCTCGAGTGCTTCCTTGAGTAACGCCGGGTCTGCTTCGTCGATGAAGCCTGATTCATGGGCAAGCTGGGCAAGCTCATCCGGTGATCTGCCGGCGTGTCGCTTGACCGCTCCCCTTGCCCGGCCGCCGCTCTCAAACAGCGCTTCGTATTCGCCCCGCAAGGCTCCGGCCTGCTCGATACTGATGCTGCCGTGATTCCGGATGAACAGTGATAAAGCCGCTCTGATTCTCAGTCGGTACGGCTCTGCCGTGCTGGGCCGCCGATAGTTCTCGGCATTGTCTGCGGTAAGCTGGCGCTGATGATGTCGCGAACGTCTACTGTCCGGCCTGCGTCCAGGTCAGCGATTGCTTTGGCTGTGGTTTCTAAATGAATCTGATCGGCTAAGGGGATGATCTAAGCCGAAGGATTCTTCCTCATCACGTCGGCATAGTTGCCGAGTACGTGCGCCGCGTCTTTTTGCGTGGTGTTGGGTTCCAGGACGTGCTTTTCAAAGGCTTCGAGAATGTCGTCAATGCCTTCAAGGCGTGGTCTGGTAAGCCGTGCATAACCTCGGATACCTGCCTTGATGGTTCCTGCCAGTGCTCCGGCGCCGACACCTGCGGCACCGATGCGAAGTAGTGATTCGCTTACGTCATAGGGCGAATTAAGGGTTTTCTTGTAACGGTCGACAAACGGCTGAATCATCGCCTCTGAGAGCATCCCGGAGCCAGCTTCAAACAGCGCAGTTTGAGAATGCCGGCCGATGTCGAAGCGCCGAAGGATATCGTACCGATGACAAGCGGATCAGTCAGAGTTGCGGCCATGCTCCGGTGAAGCTGCCAACCTTGGCGGAGAGGGTGCTCTTGCTGGTGACGCTCTCGCGCCGTCGCTTTGAATCCTCGATCGAGAATGTCCTTGTCTTTCTTGATCTCGGGTGCTGGTTGGAAAGCTCTCTGAGCTGCCGCTCTGCCGATAACCGCGCCTTCTCCACTGTCGTCAATCCTGGATCTGGGGGATTAGCAGTTGCGGCAAAGGGCTTGCCGCTAATCTCTAAAATCTTTTCGTTTCTCTGCTTTACTTTTTCGAGGTAGTAGTTCTGCTGCTCGCTGATGCTCAAGTCTTCTTGCCGGGTGGTGGCATAGCTGGCGCAAAGCCTTCCATGAATCCCGCGGGCGGTCTGTCCCCCGGTTGGCGTGCCGCGTTGATGATTGCTTGCGGGTAGCCGTCGTCAAAGACACTATCTATGCTTTCTCTTTCTCCGTGGTAGGTTCATTCATGCGTGGATGCTTATCAAGCTTATTGAAAAGACGCAGCGCTTGCCATCCTTATAGTGCTTACTGTCAGCTTATTTTTACTTGCCGTATTCATACTTACCCGAACTGGATAGCCTTCACCAATCCCGCAGCGCCGACGGCTTCGCCTGATTATTTTCTTGAATAGCGGTGGTCAAAAATATCCTTTGAAGGACATTGAGGAATAATTTGGACTGCTATCATAATTGTGTTATATTTATAGCACTGTGCATAAATTTCAGGACTTCTGGTGCAGTTACGGTAAATCAGTATTACTCGTGATTGCCGTGACGATGTTGTTTTTCGGACCTCGCCTTCTTACTCGGTACTTTCAATCACAACGTTTTAATCTGATTACGTCGATTACGTCGGCTTACGACTGCGCCGAAGATGCCGAACCCTATCTGCACTCGGGGTTGTTAGGATCTGTATGATTGATGCCTTAAAAGATTGTTTTCTTGTATTTCTTGCCGCAGCGTTTGCGTTCGTCACTCATTACTACTTGGTCAATTACCGACCTAATCAAAGAACTGTTACACAACCCCAGCAGCAGGCGGCTAGTCCAACATAACATTACCAGTCCAGCGACCACGCCCGTCCGTGATCCGTCATGTTCAAATGTCTCCATTGTTAAATCTTATCTTTGTTATTGAACAAACTTATTCACGCGTGATATCCCAGCAAAATGAAGTTCGTTGTCCTAATCTTCGTCGAGATAATGATTGCTGTAATCGGGATATTGATAACTACGGAAGGTTGGAGTCATTTCACGAATTCAACAGCACCGCCGGCTTTCGCTCCTGTCATGGCTCTATTCACGATTCCGCCAAGGTCTAGGATGAAAGGGCCGCTCTCGGTCTGCACATAACCTAGTCCAAACTTCACCAGGTACTTTCCGTCCTTGATCGACTCAAAAACTCCGTGCTCGGAGAAAAACTCAATCCGCCTGCCGACGATCTCTTTTGAAACTGGCTGCCCCACTGAAAGGGCTCGACGTTGTTGATAGCGCCGAAAAACTCGGACTTAACCGCGGCATTCCGGCCTGAAACTTGTCTGGTTGAGTCGATCTTCCTGACCGCTGGTAGGCCTTTGATGGTTGGCATTTACTCGTCTCCAATTTTCATAATGTGGATTCCAAACGGTGCTTCTTGCTTTGGCAGCTCGCTGTCCCGCTGCCGTGCATGAAGATAATCTTCTGCTTGTCCTTGCACCGCGGATAGGCATCAAGCGACGCTCTCAATCTCGTTGGCTAGGTCCCGCTTGGCGCTCTCGCCGTCGATGAATATGAAAGCTCGCTTGTGCTCGGCCATGGGACACGCAATTCGGGTCAGTTTCCGCTCAGCCTGTCTCGATCGGTTTTCTAACGCTGAGGTCATCTCTGCTCCTTCAGGCGTTCCTCCAATGCGTTAATTCGCTTCTCTAGTTCGTCGTTGTGGTTGAGCTACACCGCATACTCGATGAGGTTCAGTCGCTCTGATCCTGATTTGATTGTCTTCGCTCTCAAGCAGCTCCACGCGGACATCGACCGCCTTGGTGACGGTAGTAGATATCCGCCGCAACAGCCTGGAAGGTATTTGCGGAGCGTTCCGGCTAGTGAATAAAATTTCTGCCGGTTGATCTTGATCCATCTTCTAGAACACTTCCATATGTAGTTGACACGTGTTTGTCTTTACTATAATTCGAGAGTAATTCCAGTCAAAATAGCATTTCAATTATCAAAATGAACGCTTCAGTAACTAAAGCGATCAATCTCTTAGAGGAATTGAGCCGATCGAGGAAGCCGCTCGCGTTAAAGGATCTTGCGCGGAACCTAAACCTGGACAAAGCAACGGCTTATCGCCTTCTGAATTCCTTGCGGCAAAAGGGTTTTGTCCAAAGAATCGACAATGGTGGTTTTTATGGTCTTGGACCGAAGCTGCTAGTGCTTGCCGAGGATTACCGCAGATGCTTTACCATGCGGGATGTAGTTGTGCCTTACCTGGAGCAGCTAGTCGAGGCCACCGGAGAGACGGCAATTTATTGCGAACGATTTCAGTACGACTCCTGTGTAACGATAGAACGCCGTGAAAGCCCTCATCATACGCGCACTGTAATCGAAACCGGAGTTCCACGCCCTCTCTTTGTTGGCTCCTCTGCCTTCGCGATCTTGGCAGTGCTGCCGCAGGAAGAGATTCTCTCGATACTTAACATGAAAAACTTTGAGAAGTTCACACCCTTCACGATAACTTCGCCGAAGCAGATATTGAAAAAGATCGAGGAGATAAAACGGCACGGCTATGCGGTGAGCATTCAAGAAAGATACTCCTACACGGCGGGTGTCGCTGCTCCGTGTTTCCTTAGCAGAGATCTTGTCGGCAGCATAGCCGTTATAGGACCTGCCGAGCGAATCAAAGCAAATGGAATTGAAAGAACGGGGAAGATAGTCAAGAAGTTCGCTGAACGTCTATCCACCACGGTTGGCTATTCCAGAGGCACGCAAAGCTCGGACGCGAGCGGAAAACGACTGCGGATGGTCAAGTAAATGGAACGACTCAAAAATCGTATCGCTATAGTTACCGGGGCGGGGCAGGGGATCGGCAGAACGCTGGCGCTCGGGTTGGCTCGCGAAGGCGCGAAGGTGGTCGTTGCCGATATCAATGAAGAAAACGCCGCATCGGTCAAGAGCAGGGTCGAAGCGTCAGGCGGAACAGCCTTCGCAGCAAGTACCGACGTGTCGAATGAGGACTCCGTACAAACAATGGTCGATGAGTCGTTAAGAGAGTTCGGCAAGCTCGATATCTTAATCAACAATGCGGGCATCTTCCCGGTAAGCTCGGTAGAGGAAATGAAAGAGGAAGACTGGGATCGTGTCATCGGCACCAATCTGATAGGGGCGTTTCTCTGTTCGAGAGCCGTGTCCGGCACATTTTTGCAGCAGGGAAGTGGCAGGATCATCAGCATCACTTCGGGACGAGCATTTCAGGGCGCCAAAAATGCCGCTCACTACGCATCTTCAAAGGCCGGCATCATCGGCTTTTCTAAATCCCTGGCATTAGAACTGGCGCCGCGTCAGATCACCGTGAATGTGATTTGCCCCGGGATCACCGATACGGCGCAACCGCGCGGCCATCAGAGCGAGGAGCAAATTTATTCCCAGGCCCAAAAAATTCCACTGGGCCGAATCGGCCAGCCCGAAGACCTGGTAGGCACTGCGGTGTTCTTGGCCAGCGATGCCGCCGACTTTATTACCGGCCAGACGGTGATCGTCAATGGCGGCAGCATTATGTGGTAAGTGGAAGGTTTGTTTCGAGGGCAGAGTGAAACCATGGCAAACAAAATTGCAGTAGTGACTGGGGGCGCGGGTGGAATCGGTCAGGCTGTTGTGGCACGGCTGGCGCAGAGCGGATTCGGCGTCTGCATCGTCGATCAAAACGACAAAGCGGGGCAGGAGTTTGTCGATCAATTGCGCAAAGACAAGTATGAGGCGGAATTCTCTCGAATCGAGCTAAGACGCGCCGCTGAAATCAAAGAAGTATTCGAAACGATCTTTGCAAAGCACCGGCGCATCGACGTGCTGGTGAATCTAGCCGGCGGAACAATCCACAAACATCCCATTCATGAGTTTCCGCTTTCGGAGTGGCGCGAAGTGATCGATGTCAATCTGAAAGCCACGTTTCTCTGTTGTCAGGCCGTGAGCAAGCGTATGAAGGAAGCCAAAAGCGGCGCCATTATCAACACATCGTCCAATTTCGGTATCACCGGCAGCGCCGGGAGGACCGCTTACTCGGCGGCCAAAGCTGCCATCATTGCCTTTTCTAAATCACTGGCCTTGGAAATGGCGCCTTACGGCGTGCGCGTCAATACAATTGCCCCGGGTCTCACCGCAACAGCGCGCGTGTTGGCGGTTCATACCGATGCGGAATGGGCGAAGATGAGCGCCGGCATGCCGCTGGGCCGAGCCGGACAGCCGCGAGATATCGCTGAAGGTGTTCATTTTCTGGCCACCGAGGATAGCGCTTTTATGACGGGTCAGTTGCTCCATGTGAATGGCGGGATGGTTTTTAACTGAGATCTGCTTGGTGAATTGCATGGAAGTGGATGCTGGCAAGGCGCCGAGGCGCAGGATAAAGGCTAAAGGATAAAGTGAATGCGGGCCCGAAGGCGGTTTCCAAGTTTTTTTCATCTTTTCGCTTTCATCATTCATCCTTCTGTACGCAAGAATTATTTCTAGCAACTACGGATACGACAATTAGTTTTCGGAGGGACAGAAATGGCTGAAGCCTACCGACTCTATGCGGGTACTCAGGCGGGAATGATTTTATTTCGGGGGGTCGCTGATATTTGGACTTCGATGGGCGGTTCGAGGGAGTTTGAGCCGTACTTCAAAGATCGTGTGGTGGATTCCGTTTACGGATGTAAAAATTCTCCGGAGATTGTCTTTGCCGGCGTAACCTTTGACGGTTTGTACCGCACTCAAGATGCCGGCCGGCATTGGCAGCGCACGCTCGAAGGCGATATTCGATGGGTGACGGTTGACCCTACTGATGATCGCGTCATTTACGCCGGAACCGAACCGGTTCATCTCTATCGCAGCGAAGACGGGGGCGGTACCTGGGAGGAGCTTAAATCACTTACCGAAATGCCCGCTGAAGTTCAGTACAAATGGTATTTTCCGCATCCGCCGCACCAGGGTCACGTGCGCCATATCTATATCGATCCGGAAGATTCGACCTGTATTTACCTGGCCCTCGAACATGGCGGCATTGTTAGAAGCTTTGACAGGGGCAAGACCTGGGAAGATGTCAGCGAGGGGCTCGAGTATCCCGATATTCACATGATCGTCAGATCACCGGGCAGCAAAACAAAATATTTCACTGCAACGTCGCGTGGCTTCTTTCGTGCCGATCCGCCTGAGAAGGGATGGAAACGCGCCGAAAAAGGTATGGAGAGCGACTACTTTCATGACGTGATTAATCTGCCCGGCAATCGGCCGGCGATGTTTTTGGCCGCCGGGCATGGCTCGCCGCAGTATTGGGACAGGCCGGGCGGGGTCGACGGCCGCATCTATCGCAGCGAAGACGGCGGCGAGACTTGGCGGCAGGTGGGCGCAGGATTGCCGGTGAAGCATACCGCGATGTGCTGGCAGCTTGCGTATAATCCGTACAACACCGATTCTATTTTTGCGGCGTTCGGCGATGTCGCTCGCGGTCATACGGCAGGCCCTCCGGGGGAAGGCGCGATCTACGTCACCTACGACCGCGGCGATACCTGGGAAGAAGTCGGATTGCAAAAGCGCGGCACGAAATACTTGAGACCTCCGGCGATTCGCGTGCTTTGGGCTGCTGCCGACGATTGATGAAAGCACAACCAGCAGAGGCGGATTCTCCGCCGCGCTGCACTGTAGCTAGCCGCGAGAGAACACATGCGACGGTTTGAAATCCTGGAACCAAAATCGATTGCCGAAGCTTGTAAAATTCTTGCGGCGGAAGAGGACGTCAAGCTCATTGCCGGCGGCACTGCTCTTCTGATCTTGATCAAGCAGGGTATTTTCGTTCCGAAAACTTTGATCAATTTAAAAAAAATTAAAGACGCTGGAGAAATTACCTACAACTCCAATGACGGTTTGCGTATCGGCGGTCTCGCGAGCATTTACGACGTTGAAAGCGCCGCGGTCGTGCGTGAACACTACCCACTGCTGGCCGAGGCCTGCCATGTGGTTGCCAATATACGAATCCGTAACATGGCCACCATCGCCGGTAACCTTGCGCATGCCGACTATCAATCCGACCCTCCGGCGGCATTGGTCGCTTTGGATGCCAGCGTCGAGTTGACGAACCGCAACAGAGTGCGAAGCGTCAAGTTAGCCGATTTTTTAATCGGGATGTACGAGACCGGTCTGGAGCGGGATGAATTACTCACCGGTCTACTGGTGCCGCCACCGCCGCCCAATTCCAAAGGGACTTACTTAAAGTTTGCCACGCGTTCTTCCGAGGACCGGCCTTGTGCAGGGGTTGCTGCCTTGGTGCAACGCTCGAACGGAATCTGCCAAGCAGCGCGAGTTGTCGTGGGTGCGGTTTCGCCGGTTCCGGTTGTGGTCACCGGTGCAGATCTTGTGAACGGCACAGCGATGACATCGGAATCGATCGAGGAGATCGCCTCCAAGGCTCAAGCGGCCGTGAATCCCATCGATGACTTGCGGGGTACGGTGGCTTACAAACGTCATCTCGTCAAGGTTCTGGTGCGGCGCGCGTTGACGGCATGTTTGAACGAGGAAGGGACTCGATGAGCAGTGTCGGTTTGGATGTTTCTCGCGCCGATGGTCCTGCAAAAATCAGGGGCGCGGCGCAGTATGCGGCGGACGTTGAGCTGCCGGGAATGTTATTCGTAAAGGCGCTGCGCAGCACCTATCCGCATGCGAAAATTCTCCGCGTTGACGCGAGCAAGGCGGAGAAGCTGCCCGGCGTTGTGACGGTGTTGACCCGCAACGATTTGAAAGGAAAGAACGCGTTTTTTGGACCTGTTGTGAAAGATCAACCGGTGTTGGCTATCGATCGGGTGCGATATGTCGGCGAGGTAATTGCGGCAGTGGCGGCGGAGGCGCGGGATATCGCGGAGGAGGCGCTTGATTTAATCGAGGTAGATCGAATCAAAGCGCAATCGTTCCCGGCAAAGAGCGGCTTCCGTCTTCAGGACCAAGGCAATGTGCTTAGCCGATATCACGTGGATGATGGCGACGTTGCTGTCGGCTTTAGCGAGTCGGACGAAATTTTTGAGGATGTGTATACATCGCCGAAAATACAGCACGCGCACATCGAGCCTCATGCGACGGTGGCTTACTGGGAGCCGTCCGGAAAACTGGTCTTGTACACGTCGACGCAAACGCCGTCATCGATACGAACCCAGCTGGCCGAACTTCTGGGTCTGCCGCAGTCGATGGTGCGAGTCATCGTGCCGTTCGTCGGTGGCGGATATGGCGCCAAGACGCATCCGCGCTTGGAACCACTGGCCGCGTTGGTTGCGCGCAAGGCGCATCGGCCGGTCCAGTGGGTGTTAACGCGGGAGGAAGTATTTCTTACCGCCCATTGCCAGGCAGCCGTGGTGAAAATCAAAACCGGAGTCAAGAGAGACGGAACGATTGTCGCGCGACAGGTGGAAGCGGTCTACGACATCGGCGCATACGCATTGACATCAACCAACACCGGACGCAACGGTGGCGAAGTATCCGGCGGACCTTATCGGATCAAGCACCAGGATTTGACGACTTATTGTGTTTACACCAATACACCGCCGACAGGCCCTTATCGTGGCTTTGGCGTGCCCCAGGTTTGCTGGGCGTATGAATCGCAGATGGATGATATCGCCCGTCGATTGGGCATCGATCCGCTGGAGCTGCGGCTAAAAAATCTGGTGCGCGAAGGGGATCCGTTTGTAACGGGGCACAATCTGGTCTCCGTCGGAATTTCGGACTGCGCTCGGCGCGCCGCCGAAGTCATCGGATGGCAGGGGGGCGCCGAGCAAGCTGCGCGCCCGCTCTCGGGCAAAGTACGCGGCAAGGGCATGGCGGTCATGATTAAGACTACCATGACCCCGTCGAATTCTTCAGCGCTCGTGCGGCTCAACGCCGATGGCTCGGCGGTGTTGCTGACCAGCAGTGTCGAGATCGGTCAGGGGACACTGACGTCGCTC
>JAJONK010000347.1 GCA_021323355.1 Deltaproteobacteria bacterium | reverse complement strand
GGAGGAACCGTTAAAAAGGAGTATGGAAAATGTGAAGAATTCCGCCTGGAGCATTACTATTCTTTTGGTGGGTACCGGCCTGAGTACGTCTTTAGGATTCATCTCAAGCTTTTTCGGGATAGGCGGAGGATTTTTATATGTGCCGGCATTAGTCTATTTTTGAAGTTTCCTGTCCACACCGCGACAGCGACATCGATATTCATCTTGATGATAACTGCTTTAACAGGCAGCATGACCCATGTCGCTGCAGGTTTGTTTCACCCCGGTATTCGCCATGCTGTAGGACTCTCGATTGGTGCCATCCTTGGTGCCCAAGTCGCAGCTAGACTTTCCCATCACATAGGCGGCGATTTGGATCATTCGCAGCCTCGCCGTTGCGTTGGATTGGTAGGCCTGAAGCTCGTTGCAGCGGCGTATTGATAATTGGGAATGAAGATGAGTGAAGGTAACGGCTGGCTGCGCCCGAAGCATAGAGGCCGTACGATCAGCAATCCGTGATCGATACTATAAATAAGCAAACCCTGAGCAAGATTGAATGGATCAAAAGTTTTCAAGCATGTTTCTTCCCGGAGTGGTGCCCGTCCGGTTAGGATTGACTTACTAAAACTTTGGTATTAAATGCCTCACCAACTAATACTTGAGAGATCATCAATGCCTCGCATTCTGTTTATCGACAAGGAAGACCGCTCGCGAGCTCTACTGCAGTGTCGGCTCAAAGCTGACGGCGTAAAAATCAAGTTCGCTCCGTCTCTCGAAGCAGCATGGGAGAAGCTAAGCAGTCGCAAGTTCGATCTGATCTTGTGGAACACAGTGAATGATCCAGCGGCAGAGATAAATCTCAGCGAGACGCTCAAGCTATTTTCAACCAAAGTTTGCGGCAGCAGGATTGTTGTCTTCAGTAACTCTGAGGTCTTGCAGACTTCGCGATTGCGCTGCGGCAATGTTCAAGTCGACAATCTGCCGACAGACGAAGAAGATTTGCTAGCGCTAGTGCAGCGCAATCTTCCGCTCAAGGTGCCATCCGAGAGAAACAACTCTAGTGCTGATAAGTTTGCCCTGCCGATCGAGTTTGAAGGGATCATCGCCGTGAGTCTACCGATGGGAGCCGTGCTCCGGCGCGCGATTGAGGCCGCAAATGTCGACATGCCGGTTCTCATAACCGGCGAAACCGGCACCGGCAAGGATCTCATTGCCGCCGCGATTCACAACCGCAGCCGGCGAAAGCACGATCCTTACATTGTGGTCAATACCGGAGCCATGTCGCCCGAGCTGATCGCCAGCGAGATTTTTGGCCATGAAAAAGGCGCGTTTACCGGGGCGCAGGAGGCGCATCAGGGGATTTTCGAACAGGCGCACGGCGGTACGGTTTTTCTCGATGAAATCGCCACCATGGATGAAAAGACTCAAGTGAGTTTGCTCCGAGTCCTGGAAGAGAAAACATTTCAGCGCGTCGGCGGCATCAAGAAATTAGTTGCCGACGTTCGGATCATCGCTGCAACCAACGAAGACCTTGAAAAGAACGTCGCCGAAAGACATTTCCGCGAGGATCTCTTTTACCGGCTCAACGTGCTACACATTAGCGTGCCGCCGTTGCGCGACCGGCCGGGCGCCATCACCGTTCTGACCGATCATTTTCTTTCCCACTTTGCCCCCCTTTTCGGAAAAGAAGTGGAGCGAGTCGCGCCGGAAACCTACCGACTGCTGCGACGGTACCGCTGGCCCGGGAACGTCCGCGAGCTCAAGAACGTTATACAAGCGGCGCTCTTGATGCTCGATGGCAATGAACTAACACCGGAATGCATCCCGGAACGGATCCGGGATGCCGCCTTGGCCGCCGAGGGCCGGGGCGAACCAACCTGCTCCTTTCGAGTTGGGGCGTCCTTGCATACGGTAGAGCAAGAACTTATTCGTGTGACCCTCACCTACGCCGGTGGAAATAAAAAACTAGCCGCCAGCATTCTCGGCATCAGCCGGCGCGCTCTTTACAACAAGCTCAAGAATCAAAAGTGATTTAATGTGCACATATTGCTCATCGAATTCGTTCCACAAAACTCTAACTTCCTAAAGATCAAAGGATTTCACCGCTTCACAATTCGTGAGACTGCCCTCATGTGAAAAATGATTACACGGCCAGTGAGCTTTCTCTCCAGAGTGTGAAATCTTTACCGCTCCTCATTAGGACCATCCTGCATGGCGTGAACTGATTTACCGTAACTTACCGTATCCTTATTGGTTGTCACGCTGGTTCCAATCTTGCTCTGCCTGCTTGCCGGAGGAATGCATGAACAGAGCAGTGGTAACTATACGGTCAAACCCGGTAGGTTCGTATTTCGAGCCTGACGTCCTTACCTCACATCAGTATTTCCAGCTATTTCGGCAGAAGTCACATTTCGCCGCCGAAGAGAAACTGTTGTTCGCGGTTCTAACCGACGCGATCGAGTGCTTTCAGAAATATCTTGGCGCTAACGCCCCCCGGCGCCGCAAGCTCTTTACAGAGGCTGAGGCCTGGATCTCAAGGCGGGACAGATCATGGCCGTATTCCTTCGAAAATATCTGCGAAGCATTGAGCATCGATCCAAACTACTTGCGGCTAGGTTTGATGCAGTGGCGGATTGATCATGACTCGCAGAAAAACACCGGCCGATGCGTCCGTAAGACGCTGCGTTACCAACATACCGTAAAAGAGAATCGAGTGTGCATATAGACGGATTGAGAATTTCAAATTCTTGCTATGCCGAAACTCGCACAACCTGCGCATCGTAACTCCGGCTGGCAGACCTAAATCGGTAAGGTCAATCGGCGCGTCGCGTTCAGGCGCTGGTCGGGTAAAGAGAAATGTCGTCGGAAAGTTATGCCAGCGGCATCGGCAACAAAATCATGTTGGTGGGCATCGACAACAAACAAATCGTCGAGAGACGGTTACTGGCGGCCGGCTTTCAAGTGATCAAAGTGACCGATGAAGAGACCGCGCTAAATCAGGCGCGCCATGAAGTCTTCGATAAAGCAGTAATGGTATCGACAGGTTCTTTGATCAACATCGCTGAGATGATTTTCAATCTGCGCGATCTTAACCGCTCGATGGAAGTTATCGTTCTGGTCGATCCGCAGGGCAAGCATACCAACCGACTTCTCCGACAACTGCTGCAACATCCAATCGAAGGCATGCAAATCATGACGCGCCGACAGCTGCAAAAAGCATTGCACGGTGCGGCGCCGCCCGGAAGAGAGCTATAGGATTATTCTGTCGTCGCGAGCGCGATTATGAAAATCTCGCCCAACATCACCCTTCGCCTCGCCAAATCGCAGTTGGACTCAACGCCAGTCCCACCCATTCTGCGTCTTGTCGCATCGGCATCCCGGCTTGCCGCAGTCGAACATCACTACTTTAGTAGCGGTATCAGCTTCGACAAACAACCGATCATCCGGGGCCCCGCAGATTTCTACAATCTGAAAATATTTCGCGCTTTGGGCGTCGCGCGGCGGCAACGCACCGATTTTAACTTAATGTTACGGCACCGGCGAAACCAATGGTGGTCACGCAAATAGCTGCATTGAGGAGGCTCTATGGCGGATGAACGTTCATGTACCCGGACCATTGTCGCGCTTGTGGTTGCAGCGGTGACTTGCCTATCTCTGAGCTTGGCGCGCGCCGACCAGAAAGTCCGCATCGCCTATATCTCGGACTCGCCGGGGTCGTCCGCTCCATACTGGATTGCCAAGGAAGCAGGTCTTTATCAGAAACATGGACTGGATGTTGAACTGATCTTCATCAACGGCAGTACACGTGGGGTCCAAAGTCTGGTGGCCGGTGACATAGACTTTGCAGGTGCCGTCGGCACTTCAGCAATCAATGGTAAATTGGCGGGTGGCGATATCGTCATCATCGATAGCCTGGTGAACACGCTGCCTTATTACATTATCGGCAGGCCGGATATCAAATCGCCCGAGAATCTAAAGGGTCGAACTCTCGCCACA
>JAJONK010000346.1 GCA_021323355.1 Deltaproteobacteria bacterium | reverse complement strand
AAGCTTTAACTCAACTCTAACAGCAGCTGCGAATTCGACAAGCAGGGCGCCTAAGTCGGCGATGCAACCGAAGACGCTAAAGCTTCAAGCTGATACAGCGGGAAGTGGGTGTGCGCGGGAGGCGAGTTGGACACATCCCAGGAGGGACATGCAGGGTTGTGGAGGGGAGACGCCGTATTGCTTGGTGGGCGTCCTGATGTTTTCTCGAATACGGTGTCCAGTGCCTCCCGCTGTTAGTCTAAAACGCAAGGAGCGGGCCGAATATATGCACACACAGGCTCGGCGTTTTAGCGGATAAACTATATTTGAAAAGCAGCCATCCCTGGCAGAAACTGCCTTAGTTGGCAGATTCGGCCGTTCACTGCGAGCCACGTATTTTGTGAGGTGTAGCTCGCAGTCTAGTGAAAACTTCGGACCACTAAATGCACAGACTTCAGGTCGGTCTCCCGCCCAGGGCGAATCATTAAGTGTCTTGGGGAATTACTTCTGACTTATCGCGGGTGAAGCTTCCGATGAATAAGGGGATACCTGCCGTGCGATGCTCTGCAGGTTGTTGGATTTCGACAAGAAGAGAAACATCAGCACTATCCCGAGTACGATAATTACTTCCGTGATAGTGTCGCGATCAGGTACAAAGCGGGTGAGTTCATGAATCAGATGCGTCACGCTAGTAAGATAACGCAAAAATGACTCCAGCGAAGCAAGCATGAACTAGCGCGAATAAATCAAGGCACTACCCTGAATGTGTCACATTCGATACTTCAGGATGAATCGTGTGCCGAATGAGCGACACATGTACCAGACCCGTTAGTCTCGCCTCGACAAGCGTCTCAGCGCCAATGGGATTGAGTTCACCGAGAGCGGTAACTTCCAGATGACGACGACCGACCAGAGTCTATGTTCATTCGCGGCTCACCGCCGTCGGAGAATTTAACCCTGAACACATCATTCATCTACCAACTGCTTCACTCTGCGGAGTAGATCGTACAGATTGAAAGGTTTGGTGAAGCAGGGTAAATGCCCAAGGTTTTTCTCATCGAGCAATTCGGGATGCCCAGTTATAAGGATAACTGGAGTGGATGTGAGCGACGATTCTATTCGGCGGACGACGTCGAGCGCGCTCACGCGCGGCATCACAACGTCACAGATTAACAGATCGAATTTCTTTTTATCTAAAAAGTCTAATGCGGTGAGCCCATCATCTGCTTCGTCGACTTCATAACCTTGCTCCCGTAAAAGAAACGCGATGTTTCTGCGACTGCCGGATTCGTTATCGACAACAAGAACCTTTCTAGGCATCTTCCACTGCGAGGCGGTTGATCAATGACAACCAGTTCACACACGTATCGAAGGATATAGAAAAGCGCCAGTCAATGAAAGTTCAATTTATTCGCCGGAGCGGTAACGGCCTGGCGCACGAATGTATCTCAAAGTGAGGAATACCTTATCCGGCCGAGTGGCGTTAAGGCCGGTGAAACGATTCGGCGCGATCATGTTCCGGATGTTTGACGCATCATGCCGTAGAAAAGAATCAGCCGGGCGGCAATGAAAGTACTACGTTTGAATGTGGCGACGCCGCGCCTTCTTTTTGGACGATCTTAGGAAAGTGGCCCAGACGAATACCGCGATGCCGCAAAGTATTAGCGCCGCACCCAAGCTCGGCATTGAAAACGCCACGCCGGCTCCGAGCACTAGCAGCCACAGCGCGGTTGTGGTCGGGCTAATTGACCAATCGCGTGGCACTCGCTCGGTCTTCGCAAGTTTCTTGGCATCTTCCTCAACGATGGCAGCAGCCGCCTTCTTGATTGCTTCCTGAAACGCGATGTCGGGCTCTCGTTTTAGGCCAGCTTCTCGCATCAGCCTTTCGATTTCTTCTTCCCGTTTTTCACGCTCGGACTTCATGAACATAGTCTTTCCGAAGATTTGCTCATCTGTCAACAACTCATGATTCTTTAGTCGATAGATATGATTTGCCGGGCTGAAAAACAAGCTGGATGAAAGTCTGGCGCCAGAGCAGGCAAGCAGTCTGGCTTTCCCTCCACGCCAGGTCGTGCTAAGTCAACGTTGAAGTAATTCCGAATCATCTACAGGACCTGTCTCTTTGCCCAAATTAACCGGACTTTTTTACGGCTGGCGCATGGTGGCTGCCGCGTGCGCCCTGCGCGTGTTGGGCTCCGGACTTCATAGTTTCGGCTTCACCGTGTTCTTTCTTCCGCTGACCCAAGATTTGAATTTGAACCGAACCTCAACTTCTCTGGCATTTTCACTGGCGCGGGCGGAAGGGGCAATCGAAGGCCCCATCGTAGGCCACCTGCTAGGCCGTTTTGGTCCCAAGCCGATCATGCTGGCCGCGGTTCTCCTCATGGGCACGGGTTACCTGCTGCTCTCTCAGGTTGAGAGCTATGTCAGTTTTTTGATCGTTTACTTAGCGGTTATTTCTCTAGCTCACGCAGGCGGATTCATGCATGCGCCAATGGTGTTGATCAACACATGGTTCATCCGACACCGCGCTCGTGCCATCACCGTGAGCAGCGCCGCTTTCGGATTGGGCGGGGTTCTCATTGCTCCACTTCTAAGCGTTATCGTCCAGGCGTGGGGATGGCGCTGGGGAGCAGCCATCGCCGGAATCTTGTTTCTAGTGATCGGCATACCTTTGACCTTGACGATTCGGCGTTCGCCCGAAAGCATGGGACTCCTGCCCGACGGGGACATGCCTTTGAGCCATGCCTCCGGCAACGACGGCAGCGAGCACAAGATCAAATCGGAACGCGAAGTGACGTTGGCCGAGGCGCTGCGCTCTTTTGCATTCTGGGGCTCCGTCTTGGCCGCAGGTATTCGCAATGGCTCCTACCATGCCATCGCCGTTCATTTTGTGCCGCTGATGGTTTGGAAAGGCTTGAGTCAGGCGGAGGCGGCTTTGTTGTTGAGCATCTATGCGTTTCTTGGAATGGCCTTGACTCTCATCCTGGGGTGGTTTGCAGATAAAACGAACAAGCCGCGCTTAACCGCATGCATCTTGTTTGCCGCCGCCGGTGCCATGTTCTTGCCCATTGTCGGAAACTCGCTCTGGTCACTATGCCTCTTCACAATCTTCTTTGCCGCTGTAGAAACTACTTTTCCGCTGGGTTGGGCGGTGGTTGGAGACTTGTTTGGCAGAAAGCACTATGCCCAGATACGCGGTTATATGACTTTGTTTTACACCTGGGGAGGCGTTATTGGACCTGTGGTGGCCGGCGCGATCTTCGACCGCTGGAACACCTATGAGCCCTTGTTATGGTCCCTGGTTGTTGTTTACATCGTAGCGGGGCTGTTCTTCGCAAGCCTTAATCGCTCTTGGCTCAAAGCGACTGGTCAGATCGGCTAGAGTCGCACATTAGGCTCTACGAAATCGTCGCGGGCCGACGAACATTCACTCGAAAGTATCTCAGCGCATCGCTCCGCTGTCTCTTGGCGAGGGGGCAAGGTTCAAATTTTCATCGTCACGTGATGATGTCCGGGTTGAAATAATCTCTTGAGTAAAAAGCGGCGCAACATTTCAACCAGCTTCCTGAGGGCAAGTACTTACTGCAGCCTGAACGATAGATGATTTGATCTTTTGGTTTATTTTCAGGTGTGGTAAGGGGTGCTGGTCATTGTCATGACTGGGCATGCTAAAACGATCAGAGTCATTGTCCGTGTGAGGAAAGGCTAGATGGATTTTCGCTTATCACCCGAAGAAGAGACTTTGCGCAAGACCGTCGAGGAGTTTGTCCGCGAACGTTTGATTCCGCTCGAACCCCAGTTCGAAGACGCTCCCGACATCTTCGAAGGCAGTCGGTGGAAGAGTCGCGCCAGATTAAGCCGCGATCCGGTGATACTACGCTACATAGAGATAATGGAAAATCTCGAGAAGCAGGCTGAGGCTCAAGGCCTTTGGCATCTCGATGTTCCAAAAGAGTACGGCGGTATGCAAGTGAATCTCGAGAAGCAGGCTGAGGCTCAAGGCCTTTGGCATCTCGATGTTCCAAAAGAGTACGGCGGTATGCAAGTGAGCAATGTCGCGATGCTCGCTGTTACCGAGGAGTTGGAAAAAAGCGCCGTCCCGTTCGAGTTTGGCAATCACGTCTCCAATATTCTTTACAACTGCAAGGGCGATCAGATCGAGAAGTTTCTTTGGCCGTGCATTCGCGGCGAGAAGACCTCCGCCTTCGGCTTGACCGAACCTGCTTCGGGCGCCGATCCTTCGATGCTGCAAACCACTGCGGTGCCGGATGGTGATCACTTCTTTATCAACGGCACGAAAATGTTTCCGACCTTCGCTGACGTGGCGGATTTCGTGCAGCTGTTCGCCCGTTTGCCGGATACGAAAGGAAGGGAAGGTGTAACCTGTTTCCTAATCGAAACCGGGACGCCAGGGTATCGCGTGACCCGCAGCATCGAAACAATCGCCGGCAGCGAGCCTTGCGAACTGGTCTTCGAAGATTGCCGTGTGCCTCGCAGTCAGGTTCTCGGTGAAGTCGGTAACGGCTGGGCGCTCAATCAAGCATGGCTGGGCGCGCGTCGTTTTCAAGTCGGCATTCGCGCTCACGGCATGGCGCAACGGGTTCTGCGAGTTGTCGCGCAGTTGCTCGGCGGCGACTCGGCCGAAGCGAGTAAATTCGTCGAGCGAATCGGTTATTTTCTTGGTGAATTGGAAGCGCTGCGGACCTTAAGCTATTTCGGCGCATGGAAAGCCGATCAGAAGATGGACGTTCGCTCCGAAGCGGCTAACGTTAAATTGTTCGGCACTGAACTGTTGCACCAGATCGTCGATTTCGCTCTGGAAATCGCCGGGCCGGCGATGCTGCGCAAGAGCCATGTGTTGGCGCGTTATTTTCGTCACGCGCGCGCTCGGAGAATCATCGAAGGTCCTTCCGAGATACAGCGCCATATCATCCAGCGGGCACTTTTTCGTGAAGGCGTTGCCGGCCTCGAATTGTCATAAGGTGGAGCCGAGCATCAAGCTGTCATTCCGCGTTAAACTATGGACTTCAAACTGACCGAAGAAGAGAAGCTGATTCAGAGCACGGCAGTTCAATTTGTCAAAAAGGAATTGCTCACGCGCGAAGGCGATTATCTCAGGCAGCGGGAACACTTCCTGCCGCCCGGAGATCCACCGCACCGTCGATTGGATGCGGACATCCATCAAACACTGACAAGCATCGCGCAGCGGTTAGGCTTATGGACGGTTGAGCTGCCCGAGTCCGGGGCCGAACCGATCGGCTATTTGGCGCGGGTTCTGGTCTACCGCGAGTTCGGGCGGAGCATCCTACCATTCGAGCCGGCCTGCGCCCCGGGGCTGTTGGCTAAGACCGATTTCGCCAAAGACCTGTCAGCCGGCAGGCTCTCTCTAGCATTGGCATTTGATCAGATTCACAAAACCGGCACCCTCGATGGAATTATTACTCGTTATCGTCCTGGATCCGCGGGCTTCAGCATCAGCAACAGCGAAGTCACCATCTATAGTCCCTCTGCCGATTTGTTCCT
>JAJONK010000345.1 GCA_021323355.1 Deltaproteobacteria bacterium | reverse complement strand
ATCGTTCTTCTTCTCATCACATCGAGCGGCATCGTCGTTGGCAGCTGGTATCTCAGGACTCTGGAAGATACCGTTACTGCCAAGTTCGATGGTCAAAAATGGCGTTTTCCCTCCAAAATCTATTCTGACTCATACCTGCTCTATGCCGGCATGAGCCTTCGCACGGAAGATATCCTCGAAAAATTGCGCCGCCTCGGCTATCACGAAACGAAAGCTGCGCCAGACGGTAAGGGCGAGTATCGTTTTCAACGATCGTCCGGACTTTTGGACATTTATCTGCACGATTTTAGTTATCCAACGGAGACATTCAAAGGCGTTCCGATTCGAATTTCCCTGCAAGGAAACACAGTTGGCAAACTGCAAAATGGTGACAGCGGGGAAGAACTGTTTTCACTCGAGCTCGAACCCGAGTTGGTGACCGGGCTCTATGAAACGGTTTGGCAGGAGCGACGGTTGGTTAAGTTGCCAGAAGTGCCGCCGCTACTGGTCCGGGCCATTTTGGCCATCGAAGATGAACGTTTTTACCGGCACTTCGGAGTGGATCCGGTCGCGCTGATGCGCGCAAGCTGGGTCAATTTTCGCAGCGGCGCAGTAGTCCAAGGCGGCAGCACTTTGACGCAGCAACTGGTGAAGAATTTCTTTCTCGGCAGCGAACGCACTATATCGCGCAAACTGAAAGAGGCTTTTATGGCGCTCATCGTTGAGCGCAACTACTCCAAGAACGAAATCCTCGAGAACTACCTCAATGAGATTTATCTCGGCCAGAAGGGCTCCCAGGGAATTTACGGCATCTGGGAAGCTTCCCAGTTTTATTTCTCCAAACCCCTGACCGAGTTGAGCACTGGTGAAATGGCGCTGCTCGCTGGACTAATCCGCGGACCCAATAACTACTCTCCCTATCGCAGCGTGGAAGCGGCGACTAAGCGACGCAACGTGGTTTTGGCGAAGTTGCTCGATGACAAAATCATTTCACCCCAGCAGTATGATGCCTCGGTGCGCGAAGCCTTGCCGCACCGGCAGCTGATCAAAGTCACTAATGATGCTCCGTATTATGTGGATTTTCTACGACGCGAGTTAGCCGAAAATTATTCCAATGATGTACTGACCACAGAGGGATTGCGCATCTTTACCAGCCTCGATTTGCATCTGCAAAAGCTCGCCGAACGATCGCTGTCGGAGGGCCTAAGACAGTTGGAGGCAAAGTATCCCGCGTTGCGCCGCCGAGGCGAAGAGGACAGCCTCGAAGGAGCGGTGGTGGTGATCCGACCGCAAACCGGAGAGATCAAGGCAATGGCCGGTGGTCGCAACTATCAGAAGTCGCAGTTCAATCGCGTCTTTCAGGCCAAGCGCCAGCCGGGCTCGATCTTCAAGCCATTCGTCTACCTGGCGGCTTTGATGTATGGAGCTGACAACGGTAGAAAGTTTACCGCGATGACCAAGGTGGATGACTCGCCATTCACCTGGGAATATGATCGGCAGGAGTGGAAGCCTGGTAATTACAACGACGAGTTCTTCGGTACTGTTACGCTCCGGCGCGCCCTCGAAAAATCTCTCAACTCGGCAACCGCCCGGATCGCGCGCGAGGTGGGTATCCGGCGCGTTCGCGATCTGGCGCAGCGTCTAGGTATTCAGAGCTCGTTGCCGGCAGTGCCGTCACTATCATTGGGTGCAGCGGAAGTGACGCCGCTCGAAGTGGCGGTGGCTTTCTCGACTCTAGCCAACAATGGCGTTCGCACGCGGCCATTGACCGTCAAGCAGGTTCTTGACCCTGAGGCGCGCGTGCTGGAGAAACGCGACGTCCGGGTTGAAAAGGTCGTCTCGGCGCAGATGGCGTTTTTGATAAATCATCTTCTCAAAGGCGTCCTCGATCGAGGTACGGCGGACAGCGCGCGACGCGCCGGATTTACGCGGCCCGCCGCCGGCAAGACCGGAACGACCAACGATTATAAAGATGCATGGTTCGTTGGTTACACTCCTGATCTATTAACCGTGGTTTGGGTGGGATTCGACAACCAGAGTAAACTCGGTCTCTCCGGTTCTCAGGCTGCGCTGCCAATCTGGACCGATTTTATGATGCGTGCGACAGCCGGAACCCCTGTGACGGATTTTGTGCCCCCTCCAGGGATCAAGTTTGTCGACGTCGATCCGATCAGCGGGCAACTGGCTACTCCAAGCTGTAGGTCTGTGATCCGTGAAGCTTTTGCCGAGGGAGACGAACCGACGCTCACCTGTGCTTTGCATCCGGGAGAGCAGGTGCAAGCTCCTAGGTTTGAATGATGCTCGGCCCAAATAAATCGAATCAGTCCGAAAGATGGCGACCGGGCTTGGCAAGCGCGATTGCCGTTGGGCTGTCCATCTTGGCTGCCCAAAGCTGTGCGCCCCAACGGCCCTATCGTAGACCTGTCCCGGGTGTTGCGGCTAAGCCTCAGCCGACTCCAGCGCCAATGCCGAGTCCGCCGGCTTCTTCGGCGGACGCCGAGCCCAGCAGTCGGTCCATACCCCCCGACCCGAAAATTCGCGAGCAAGATCTCAAGACAAATGAAAAGGTGCAGCCTTCTATAACGACTTCAAAGGAGACACCGCCGCCGGTTGCGCCCCCTGAAACTCTTGCGCCGGCAAAACCGCCTGTGGCCGACGACAGTTCACTGTTAGCCAAGATCATCCCCGGAACACCACCTCAGCGAGCCGCATCTCTGCGCTTGTCCGAAGAAGCACGAAAGCTGATAGACAGCGGCGAGTACGCCAAGGCACTGAGTCGCTTGGAGCGCGCCATCGCGCTTGATTCTACCAACGCCTATGGCCACTTTTTATTGGCAAAAACTCAATTTGGTCTCAGGCGCTACAAAGACTCGCTTAACTTTCTTGAAGTTGCGGAGTCCCGTCTCGGCGGCGAGCCGTTTTGGTTATCGGAGGTCTACGCGCTCGAAGGCGAAAACTATCGCGCCCTCGGCATGGCTGAGCGCGCTGAAGAGAGTTATGCCAAGGCTCTGGCGATCAATCCCGACAATCGCACCGCAGCGGAAGCTTTATCCCCCAAGCAATCGCAAACCCAGCCCGCTCAGCGCTGACTGTTATCTTATATGCTAGTTCTCGGTATTGAGACTTCCTGCGATGACACGGCGGCCGCGGTGCTGCTCGATGGCAGAACGATCCTAGCTAACGTGGTTTCGTCACAGGACCAAATACATGGCGCTTATGGCGGGGTCGTGCCGGAGCTTGCCTCGCGCCAACACCTCCGCAATATCTTGCCCATCGTTGATGGCGCGCTCGGCAAAGCCGGTGTTAGCGTAAGAGATCTGAGCGGTATCGCGGTGACCCGTGGCCCCGGACTTGTCGGCTCACTTCTCGTCGGTTTGTCGGTGGCCAAAGGCATGGCGTTTCGCTGGGGCATGCCTTATGTCGGGGTGAATCATCTTGAAGCACACCTGCTAGCGATTCACCTGGAGCATGAAGTGTCGTTCCCTTACGTGGCTCTGCTTGCTTCCGGCGGGCACACGCTACTTTACTGTGTACAGGACGTCGGCGAGTACCTCTATTTAGGCGGCACCCGTGATGACGCTGCCGGCGAGGCTTACGACAAGGTGGCAAAAATGATGGGACTGGGCTATCCGGGAGGGCGGGTGATCGATCATCTGGCCAAGACCGGCGACCGTAAAGCGATCAGGTTTCCACGCGCACGATTGAAAAAGAGCCCATACGATTTCAGCTTTAGCGGCATCAAAACGTCTGTGTTGCAATATCTTAAATCGCAAGATCAGCATGCATGCTTGGAGGGCACGCGTACCGGACATCGCGGCGAGCTTTCAGGAAGCAGTGGTCGATATGTTGATCAATCCGACGGTTAACGCGGCCGTTGCCCACAAGGTCAACCGCATCGTGCTGGCAGGCGGCGTGGCGGCGAATAGCCGGTTACGCGAAAAGATCAACGAGAGCGCGGCGACTAAGAATTTGCAAGTTTACTTTCCTTCTGCGAAATTTTGCACCGATAATGCTGCGATGATCGCGCTCACCGGACATCATTGGATTAATCGAGGCCGCCGGGACGACTTCGCTGTTAATGCCGACGCCGATCTAACCTTGTAGCTCGGTTGACTTTCCAGGCTCCAACGGCGACCGGTTGAGTTGATAAGATCATGCCAACCCTGTACGAGGAAGTGCGCGCGGCGTTGCGCGAGTCCGAGTTCAGACCGAGAAAACGGCTGGGCCAAAACTTTTTGGTCCATGAGCAGGTGCTCGAGGCCATCCTGGACCTTCTGGCTCTCGAAATGGATGATCTAGTGCTGGAGATCGGGCCGGGGCTTGGCGCTCTCACTCGTCGTCTGGTTGACCGGGCGGCCGGAGTGTGGGCGGTTGAGGTTGATTCGTTTCTGATCCGGAGATTGCAACAAAGCGATCTAATTGCAAATCGGAAATTCCACCTGATCTCTGGGGACATCCTCAAAGTGCCGCTGACAGAAATACTGCCCAAGCAAAAAATCAAGCTGATTGGCAATCTGCCATACAGCATTTCCACGCCGGTGCTTTTCAGGGTCCTTGAATTGCGGGATCACTTTGCTTCGATTGTCTTGATGGTGCAGAAAGAAGTCGCTGATCGAATCGCCAGCGCGCCCGGGACAAAAACCTACGGGACATTATCTGTGTGGTGTCAGATTCACGGGCAGGTGACGAAAAAGTTGCAGGTATCGCCGGAAGCGTTTTTTCCCC
>JAJONK010000344.1 GCA_021323355.1 Deltaproteobacteria bacterium | reverse complement strand
CCGGCGCGCGCGAACTCGTCCCGTCGTGCGACTGTCGCCTTTAAAAGATGAGCCGGGATTTCTTTCGCGCCACCCAGCACTTCGGCGAAAATGGCCATCTGGGCAGCCTCCTCGACGATCAAGTTGGCCCGCGCCGCTGCCGCTGGATCCGCGCCAAAGGCGAGCACCCCATGATTTTCCAACAGCACTGCCTTGGTGTTAGCCGCGCTGCTCAGAGCGGCGGCGATATTGTCCACGGATGCCGCGGAGCCTCGGGGACCGTAATGCGCCAGCGGCACACCGTCAGTCATCTCGGCGCGCACTAGGGCCTCATAGGAGCAGGATAGGGACCGGCTGGCGAGCGCGAAACTGGTGGCGTAAGTGGAATGAGTGTGCACCACAGCGCCCGTCTCAGGCCGTTGCTTGTAAACCACCGCGTGCATATGGACGATTTCAGCGTTGGTCGGATTGATTGCACCTTCGAGCAGTCGTCCATCAAGATCGAGGAGCGCGAGATTTTCGGGATTGAGACTGTCGAACGAACTGGTCGCGGTGAGCAGAATAGTATCGGTGTTCGGCACACGCACGCTGAAGTTGCCATGATGGCTCATCGAAATCGCGCCGACGCGTACCAGCATATTCGCGCCATCGATAACAGCTTGGCGCAAGGCTAGATGACCGAGTGTCATAATTCCTCCTCTGCTGACCGGAGCATCAACGATTGATGTTGCGGACGAACCGCCGACGAACGACAAAGTCGATGACGAGCGCACATAGGCTCAGGCGCTACACTGATGGTATATGAACCTTACCTTTGCCACTTCCATACGACTATCGGCAGACGTATTCTTCCTACCGTATGAAGCGACGCGGTAAATAACCTCCACCAGTTCGCAAGTCGTAACAACAGCGCTCATTTCTTTGGTTCCAGAAAACTCAGCCGTTCGGCCATCGGTGTCTGTGCGAAAACGTATCCGCACGCCTGGCAGGTCCGGATCTGCTCGTTGTCGTTAAACTCCTGATAGACGGCGGAAACCTGGCTTGGAATATTGCCCTGATTCACGACTCGACTGAGGAGCAGTTCGTCGCATCTCTCGCAGAACCAGGCAAACTCTTCCTTTTCTTCATCACGGCGTTTGCGTTCGATAACCAGGCCCCAGGTGTTTTCAAAGCGGCGCGGCGAATGCGGCAGATCGCCGGGACAAACAAAAATCTCTCCCTGTTTGATCGTAACGACCTCTCGCCTTTCGCCCGGCGGCTTCAAGTGCAGCTCCATGTCGCCTTCGATTTGGTAAAAAAACTCGTCGCCAGGCTCGATGTGAAAATCGAGCCGACTATTGGGCCCGCGCAGAATCATCACCAAGAAATCTTTGTGATGGACGATGAGTTGATTGGTTCTGAACGGAGGGTTGAAAAGGTGCTGATTCTCCGTCACCCAGCGCTTTAAATTGAATGTCGAAAGCGTTTCCATCACCACTACTCGAACTCAGGCTGGCGCAACCTAGAGGTAAACGCCAAATCAATGCAGATTTTTTCGGGCGCACTCCCGCGCGACGCCGTCAGTTAGTGCCCACCAAATCGATAAGCCCTTACGCAGCGCCTTGAGCACTCTGACTTGGAGCTCATTCGTGGTAGCAAACCGTTGGACGAGCTCATAGCCGATATTGCTGTGCTCGGTGTCGGCCTCGCCATGTTCGGCAAAAAATTCGATGTTGTTCGAACTCAATCCGTAGTGGGTCTTGAAGGCTTTGAAGAATCTGCCGCCGGTCAATTGATTGGAAAACTCATTACAGCAGTTGGTCGCCGCCACTTGCTCGAGAATATGATTGCTGCGCAGCGCGATATCGATCCAGCCGATCCGCGCTAAAACGGTCGTCGGGAGGAAGTCTTCTTCACGCTCGCAACGCTCCAATTCCTGCGCGGGAATCCCGATGCTCTCGCCGAAACGGAGAAACAACGCCCGATGGCCGGGCACGGGCCGAGGGCTGCCTTCAAAGTACTTATAGCCGACCTCTGAATGAATGATGTCGACGAATTTTTTGTGAATTTCCGGATCGTGAATGCCCGATAACTGGCAACGAACTAGTTTCGCGGTATTAATCGCCACGTTGTAAGCAAAAATTCCCCAAGCCTCTTTCGCCCAGATCCTGACCGCATCTAACGGCAATTTTCCATCGTAAAGGTCCGCGTAGAACGGGTGGTGTAAACGGGCATGCCGATTCTTGACCTCATCGATCAGTACATTACAGAAATCTTCGGTCGGTAAAGTTTCGCCGCTGAGCACCATTTCGGCTGACATCATCACCTCGCTTCATACCTGGAATTCATAAGCTTTTTCACCTTGCGCCTTCATCTCTGCGCCAGGCCCTTCTCCCGATAGTCATATTTGTATTTATTTGCATTGCAAGCGATCTCTACGCGATTGCCGTCCGGATCCAGAAAACTAACCGAACGGTTGCCGGCAACTTCCAGTGTCTCCGGGCCGCTGACAATCGGGATCTTTCGTCTTTTGAGAACCGGGTACAGATCATCGATTTCCTTGTTGGAGCCGACATAGATGCAGAAGTGGTGGAGTTTGGGAACGCCGTTACCGCTGACTGCTCTAGCCCCTTTGGGCAGCTCCATGAGGGCAACGTCATGATGCTCCCGACCGTAGCTCAAAAAGATCATCTTCGTCCTGAGATTGCGCGCGGACACTTTGAGCCCGAGCACAGTACGGTAGAATCTCTCTGACTTTTTCAGGTCAGCAACATTGAGGACAATATGCCCCAGCACGCCACTCTTAATCGGCATAGAAATCCTCATATTAAGCCGGCTCACGTCTGTCAAGGCGAACGGCTGATCGTGATCAGGTCATCGATCAAAGCTTCAGGAGAAGATTCGTGGCAAGTTACACGTGCTAAGGAGTGATTTGAAAAGGTGCAAGAAGGAGCTGCTTAGCTGGCTAACGATGAATAAATTGATGCGGGAGCGAAGAAACTTCGCCTCCCGCATCAGTGGCAATTATCTCAGTGCCGACAACTTATCCGGCACTCAAGCATTCTGAAACAACTACCGCGAAGAGCCCGTGCCCTTCTCTACAGTTCCCGTAGCAGGGCTGTTTTTCGGTAGAGGCGTTCCACTATCACTGCCCGTCCTCTCGGACTGCGAGCCACCGACCGAAGGATTAAGGTCTGGATTTATCGTTTTACCATCTTTCGTGCGCGACTGGCTCGTTCCCTTAGTGGTGCCACTAGAGCTGGAGCCTTTAGTTGACCCAGAGCCTTGCTCGACTGTCCCTGTCATCGGGCTCTTCTCCGGGAGCGGAGTCTGACTGTCGTTACCTGTCCTTTCGGACTGCGAAGCACCGACAGATGGATTAAGGTCCGGATTCACTTTGCTGTCCCTGCTTTTAGTTTGCGCGAGACCCATTCCAGCATCCGCCGTGATCCAAGCTGCGGTGAGAACTGAAGCGGAAATCGCTAATAGCCTTTTAGCTTTCATAAATTGAAACCTCCTTCATAAGATTACTCTAGTCAGCGCAATGCGTATGCCACATCGTTAACTGCTAAATTACGCACTCGTACCTGATTTGTGTCTTAAGCGCGGGACGAGTTAGAAGGGGCTAGTTCAGATTTGAGATAGACCAGCGAGATCAGCGTAGTCGCAAGTCAAGTCAGCGCTAGTTACGCGGATTAGTCATTCAGGCCTCGTTGGTTGCTTCATCTGATACTTTCCATCGCCGTCCTGATTGATCCTCCCCTCTTCGTGTAAAGCACCCAAGACTGTGGCGATGGCTCGGTAATCAATCTGTGGAAACAGCTCTAACAATTCGGCAAAGAAGCGGTGCGAATTTGCCAGCTCGCCGAGAATCTTTTGCGATACGGCTTGCATATCGGAAGGTTCGGTTGGCGGCGCCTGTTTCACGCCGCTATCAAGATAGTCCTTCAACTGCACCTCGCCTTGATTGTAGTAAACAATCCGATTGTACCGGCTAGCCGGCACATTGTCGGGAATGGTTGCAT
>JAJONK010000343.1 GCA_021323355.1 Deltaproteobacteria bacterium | reverse complement strand
GCCGTGCATATTTCAGGGTTCCATGGATAGAGATAAGCGGTAGTCAGGTTGCGGTCGCGGTGCTTGAGAGCCTCAACTCCCGACTTGTGCGCGAAGCGCTTGACTTCCGTACCTGTGGGAAGTTCAAGATCCGCCTCCTGTGAGTGGTCTTGATGGCAATGGGTAAGAAATAGGAGGACCGGGCGCTGTGACACTGTCAGGGCGTCGGTTAAAATTCGGCTTATCTGCCCCGTCTGCTCGGCGCTTGCACCGGGATCGACGACCACAAGCGCCTCGGGAGCGGAAAAAATGTAGCAATTCGATGAAACGCAGTTGGCCTTAGGTATGATCGGAAAGATGTCGACGGACGGAGTGCCAGAAACTTTCTGCCAAACGTTGGCTTCTATCTTCATACTATCTCGCGCGCCGCAGTCCTTGGCCGCGCCTATGGCATCAAGGGCTGACGTCGATGAATGTCGCAAAGCCGGTGAGATTCAATACGTTCTTAATGGGCAGCGGGACGTTGATAAGTTTAACCTTCGCCAGATCGAGCTCCACGCCTCCGGTGGAAGTCTCAGTCGCGCGCAACAAGGCCTGTTGTAGCTCCGGAGCCGTATTACTATCCACGGCGCCTACAGCGTGGAGAACAGTCGCCGATGGCAACTGCTCCCGAGTGATTTCCAGTTCTTTCATTTTCGCGACCCCTTTGATTTATGGAACTTGGCTTCTTGAAGGATAGATTTGCGAAATTTAACTGCTATGGCGCTTGATCTTCAGTTCTTCTCTCCTCTTTCAGTGTTCCAAAGTATGCTAGGGCGAGAAGGGTGATATCGTCCCATTGTGGCGCTCCACCGGCAAACTGCCTTACGTCGTTGACCAAATCGCCGATGATTTGTCGCGGAGAAGAACGACGATTGCTCGCCAGGAACCGCGCGAGCCGCCGATCCGAGTACGGTGTCTCGTTGGGGTCCATTGCCTCGGGCACCCCATCGGTGTAAAGCAGCAGGGCTTCGCCAGGCCCGAGAACCATCCGCCCCGACGCATAGGGACTTTGCTCCACCACTCCCAGAGCCCTACCGCCGAAATTTAACAACGGACTCACGCCGCTGTGATGGAGGTGATAAGGCAGGTTGTGCCCACCGTTACTATAATCGACCTGACCGGTGCGGATATTCAAGATAGCGCAAAAAAGAGTGACGAACATACAGGACTCGTTATCGCCACAGATCTCGGCATTCAAGCGCGCGAGGATTTCACCGGGGGTGCCACCGCTGCCGGCGGTCGCTCTGAACAGCGTCTTGGTCACGGCCATAAAGAGAGACGCGGGCACTCCTTTGCCGGAGACATCGCCGATAGCAAAGCATAGATGATCGTCATCGATAAAGAAAAAATCGTAGAAGTCTCCTCCCACTTCTTTCGCCGGTGCAATCGAGGCGAAAATATCGAATTCGTGGCGCTCTGGGAAGGGAGGAAAAATCTTGGGCAGCATACTCATTTGAATGTCGTGCGCGAGCTTTAGCGCCTCCTCCATTCGCTCCTTCTCGACATAGGCTTCGATCAAGCGGGCCCGCTCCAGCGCTACTGTTATATGAGCACTTAACCCGCCCAGAAGCGACTCATCGCTTTCATTAAACACTTCTTGGTCTTTCTTGTTCAGCACCTGAATGACGCCGATCAGCCTATCCCCGTTGCCGATCAGAGGCATACAGAGAATGCAACGCGTGCGGTAGCCGGTCTCCTTGTCGAACCTTGGATAAAACCTGGCGTCGGCGTAGGTGTCAGGACTGTTAATCGGTGTACGGGTCTTGGCCACAGTTCCGGCGATGCCGACCCCGAGCGGAACCCGAATTTCCTTTATTTCAAGCCTTTGCGTAGTCTTGCTCCAAAGCTCGTTACGAGATTCGTCATAGAGGAAGAGTGAGGCGCGATCCGCGTCCAAGACTTCGGCGGCTTCCTGCACAATCACTTGCAACAGGTCATCCAATCTAATTTCAGTGGCCAACGCTTTCGAAACCCTCAAAAGAGCGTCGAGGTTTCGCGCCTGACGTTGGCTATCGCTGAATGTCATTGTGCTTCAGTTTCCCGTACTGATAACGCGGCGACTTTTCTGTCTTCACCCGATTTCATGATCTAAGGACTCCTCTTGTTCTTTTGTCAGAATCAGCAGCATAGATGAAGCGAGCACACGCAGGAAAACAAAAGTACCAGGCTCATACATCATGCGCCGCTCGACCGGGCGCATCACAAGATCGATGATATTGCCGCCGCGTGAAACGACCCTTTCGAGAAGGTAGCGGTAACGTTGCCCAAGTCGGTTAAACAGCACGACTCGATAAAGCCAGGCGGCGCCACCGGCTAAGATTAAAATCACGCTCCACGTCCTTAACGGCTCGAGGTCGGTAATGGTGCCGGGTTCGATGACTGCGTGTGCGGCGCCGCCGAGAAAAACCAAACCGGTAAGCCGATGGACGGATAGCCAGCGCTGGTAGCTCATGCGGCGCTCATAAGCAAGCCCGCCAAGCAGTAAAAGCAGATAGAAGAGGAAAATATCCATGGAATGCGTTGACTCCGACCAGAACGGGATGAACACGTCGTCGACAGTATTACCATCGTGAAATTCTACGAGCGTCAACAAAATTACGTGCGCGATTATTAGAAGGATCGCTGATGGCCCGAGGATTCTATGGAAACGCACTGAGCGATTAAGACCGCCAAAAACCGGCTCCAGGGCGTGGGCGCGGACAACTGAGAGCATGGCAATCGCCATTAGAGTAACCGTCCATAGTATAGTGAGCTGTGGAAAGCGCATACCAGGTCCAGAAGTCGGTCGGAATCTCATCCGAAATCGAGCAGCGATCCAGAGAACGGTCGTGATGATCAGGGAGCCGGTGGTGAGAATTTACGGTTAGACATTCTTGATCGCATCATCGTCGGAGCCGTAAATGGAAAAAACGGACGAAAACCCGGCTATGTCGAACACTTCTCTGACTGGATCCTGAAGCGAAGACAACAAGATCTTTCCGTTCGCGCTATTGAGTCGCTTGGCCGCAAGGAGAAACACGCGCAATCCCGCGCTGCTTATATAGTCGATCTGCGCAAGATTGATTACGAAGCGCCGCTCGCCCGATTCTATTTGGCTGAGAAGTTTTTTCTCAAACGTATTCGCTGTCGTCGAATCGAGTCTCCCTGACAATGCCAATACCACCGTGTCGGCTTTTCTATCTTCGCTAATGTCCATGACTTATGCTTTCTGCGTCTTCTTTTTAATCGTCAGCAGATTTCTCTCTCCTTGTCGCTTGTACTCAAGGGCATCCACGATCTTGCGCACAAGATGGATTCCGAGTCCACCGATCGTCCTTTCGTCCAACAATTTCGTTGTGTCAGGCTCAGGCACATCAAGGGGATTGAAGGGTTGCCCATCGTCTTCCACTTCGGCTTTAACCTCTCCTGGTTGCACGCTCAGGCGCACTCTGATCTCGTGTTCCCCGCTGTCGGTGTAACCATAGGAGATAATGTTGGTGAGAATTTCTTCCAAGGCGAGGTTGAGATCATGCAGGACCCTATCGGATAGGCCGCGTTGACGGCCGAATTTCGTCAGCGTCAGATTAAAGCGGTCGAGCTCTGAAAGCTTGTTAAATAGCTTGACCTCCACGCGTTCGGTCATTTTCTCCGTGGCCCCAAAATACCGCAGCGCAAGAACCGTAATATCATCCGATTGCGGCGCTTCGCCAGCGAAATGCCTTACATCGCTGATCAAACTGTCGATGATTTGGCGCGGAGCCGAGCTGTCACTTGTTCCTAGAAACTGCTCGAGCCGCTCATCGGAATAAAGCGTGCTGTTCGGATTCATGGCCTCGGTCACCCCGTCGGTGTAAAGCAGTAAACTTTCACCCGGACGGAGAACCACCTCACCTGATGCATAGGGGCCTTGCTCCATAAGCCCCAGGGATATTCCGCCGACGTTTTCCACAGGACTGACACCGCCGCGGCTAAGATAAAAGGGCAGATTGTGCCCGGCATTGCTATAATGGACCTGGCCCGTGTGGATATTCAAGATCCCACAAAAAAAGGTCACGAACATACAGGACTCGTTATCGCGACAGATCTCGGTATTCAACCGCGCGAGGATTTCACCCGGACTGCCGCCGTTTCCGGCGGTCGCCCGAAACAGGGTTTTGGTAACGGCCATGAACAGAGACGCCGGTACTCCCTTACCGGAGACGTCGCCGACGGCAAAACATAGATGATCGTCATCGATGAAGAAGAAATCGTAGAGATCCCCTCCTACTTCTTTGGCCGGCACCAGAGTGGCAAAAATATCGAACTCGCTGCGTTCGGGAAACGGAGGAAAAATTTTCGGCACCATGCTCATCTGAATTTCGTGGGCGATCTGTAGCTCGCTTTCGATGCGTTCCTTCGCCGCGGTGGTTTTTTCCTTGAGGTGCTCGATGGATTCGTTCAAGCGCCGCGTCATCTCGTTGAACGAGGTAGCAAGAGCGCCAATTTCGTTCTTTGCCGAGATGGCGATTCTTTGAGTGAAGTCACCGGCTGCGATCCGTCGGGTCATCTCCGTCAGGTCGGCAATGGGCCTGGAAATCGTCTTGGCGCCCAAGATCGCGATCATCGACCCGAGCAACAATACCAACCCGCTCACCACCATGGCCAACCGAATCCTGTTCTGAATCGCAGCCTGCACGTGATCCGTCGGCAGAGTGACCAGAATTGTTCCACCTTTTAGCTCTCCCCCCTCTTCGCCGATCGGAACGACGACCTTGAGCAGAGATGCTTCCGAAGAGCTTTCGGTTCGCCCTTCGCGCACCAAGTTGCGCCAATCCGCGAAGTCGGCCTCGGTCGGCTCCGGAAGCTTGTTGTCTCGGAGCCTCTCCGCATAGTCCACGGTGACCATGTTCTTGTCGAGGACACGGATCGCAATGACGCTTCCGTCGGACACCAGCTGGTTGACCAGACGAGTCAGCCCCATGCTCTGCTGCAGTTGTCGAAGCATGGTGGCGTGATAACCGACCTGGACGATGCGCGGCTTATCCACCCCCGCGACCCCCACGTACTTGAAAACCTGCGTGTCGATTTCGCGCTGGCGCGCCTCCTGGACGACAGCTTTGTTCTTGCCGGTGAGCAGAGGCCAGAAGGCGTGAGCCTGGGGTTGCAGCTCCCGATCCGGACTGAATGTGAAGTCTATTTCGGTATTATTTCTTAAGTAAGCATGACCCTTCTCGTCGGTAATCCAGATTTCGTCCAGCACCGTGTCGTCGGCAATTTGTTTTAATCGCCTGTTGATTTCCTTCGCGCCGACTCCCGCCGCCTCACCCAGAGCTACCAAATGCGCAGCGATCGTGGCCTCGACGATCATTTGCTCGCCAATCGCTTTCTCGACATCGGTGGTCACTTGCGCGCCGAAGGCCGCGCTACGAGCCAAGAGCCGGGCGATGACCACACCCTGAGTTTCGCTTTCAGCGAGCAATGCCCGGCGCGAGC
>JAJONK010000018.1 GCA_021323355.1 Deltaproteobacteria bacterium | reverse complement strand
CGAACGCCCGCTATCGGCGGAAGCCGAGTCGCTGAGCAGTAGCGCTAAAAGGAACCCAACCCCCAGCCAGACCAGAGTTTTACCAGTTTGCATGATTTTCCCTCCTTGAGCGCTTAGACGTAGCCACATCGTGAATGTTAATGGGCAACGGACCCGATTTAAGACAATTAACTACGGATCCGAAAACGAAAATCTCTTACTAACTATCCTGTAATCCAGTATGTAAATACCTCTTATCCGCTGGCCAAAGTCGCTAGAGTTTCGGTTATAGAGTAAAGCAGCCGATCTAGAATAAGCCGTGATAGTCACGAGACCAGACCCACTCACCCGATCAGGAGACATTCCCCTCAGCTGCTTTCTCCCTTCGACAGAACACCGCCTTCGATACTAAACACGCCTAGAAAAGACCGAGGCGGCTACAAAAGCGTGACATGCTCGCGCTCTTGCCTACACTAAATAAGAGCGGTCGAGGATTGCTCAGGATATGAAAGAACTTGGGCGATGTTCCCCAGTCGATCAAACGGAGCAGTCGAGAGATTTAAGTCGATCTCCGAAAGGTGACCTGTTGGGACTTCAATCTAGCCGGTAATCAAATTGATCAAGGAGCGGAGCGCCACCGCTGAATTCGATGCAGATCTTAGCCAAAAACTATCGTGGCGAACCATCTGATAGCAGAAGAGTAGAATTGTTTAAGTCTTTCAGCCGGTAGTGACACTGGGCGGTTCAAGCCATTCAAGGCGCTACTAATTTGTTCGGTTTATGCGCTCGAATCGTCGCGCGACATCACCAAGCAGATTGTGCTATGCCACGGCGCTTTTGTAAGTATGGCCGTTGCATTCTACGGCGCAAATCTCGGCCACTGCGTCTCGATAGCACAGCCAGCTCGTCAGTGCTTCTTGCATGGCTCTGACCACCGTCCCGCGCCTTGTCGGCTTGACATGGTCTAGAATCGCGGCCCAGGCGGCAGTCCGGTGGTTTCCTTCCACCTGCCGGTGCGCTTTGGTGAGCGCCAAATGTTCGATCGGCAGACCGTAATGCTTGACCAGCGGATGCTCCTCTAGAGGCGGCGGCTCGACGGCCGCTGTCGACTCAATCGCTCGCCGTTCGTCTTTCGATCCCTCGACAAAAATCGTGACGATCGCCGCAGCGATCTCCCAGCCATAGAGCTGAGTTGCGTTGTCGAGGTATTGCCGATAGCTATTTGCCGCCGGCAACAGCGCTACGTTAGCGAAACGGCTTAGATCCATTCCCAGGCCGCGCGCATAATCGAGAAAGAGCTCCGGATGGGGCCTACCGGCGACCAGTCCACCGGTCTCTTCTTCGTAAAGATTCTCTGCAAGACTGCGCCGAACTTGCGGGATCGGACAGCGCACATAAGCGCGCCCGACCATCACAGGAAAATCGCGGACGTAGGTGGCATATTCCTGTTCGAGATGATGATGGAGAAGATCTTTCCGAACCCGCCCGGAGGTAAATGCCGGCCAAGCCCAATGGTCCTTGCCTTCCATCACAACTAGGAGCTGTTCGCGAAAAGTTGCTCGATCCATGTTGCTCCCCCTTTTGCGAATAAGTTCTCGCAAGGGTGGCGAGAGCAACTACCATGCCGCCCAAACCGGATCTGTAATTGTAATCTAGTCGCGAATTTCAGAGTTCAATGCAAGTTTGTCGGTATATGTCCAATAAACCGCTACCGGGAAGAATGGCTCGGCGATTCAGCGAGATCTGAGCCGGGCACAGAGGAGAAGTGCGTCAGAATTGGCATGCTCGCGGGCAGATAAGCCAGTGAAGACCGAATCCGGTATGCAGCGCTATCTTGTTTTGGTCCGCATCGTCACGAACTCTTCCGCAGCTGTCGGATGGATTCCGATCGTCGTATCAAACTGTGTTTTGGTCGCGCCGCAGTTGACCGCAACGGCCAGCCCCTGAATGATTTCTCCCGCATCCGGCCCGACCATGTGGCAGCCAAGCACTCGATCGCTGGCGCGGTCGACTACTAATTTCATCATCGTTTTCTCCGCGCTTCCGGTCATCGTGTGCCGCAACGGCCGAAATGAGCTCATGTAAATATCCACCTCGAATTCACGGCGGTGCGCCTGCTCCTCGGTTAATCCGACTGTGCCGCAATTAGGCGCGCTGAAAATCGCAGTGGCGACGTTCTCATAATCGAGCATGATCGGTCTGTTATTGAAGAGCGTATTTGCCACCGCCGTGCCCTCGGCGATGGCAACTGGAGTGAGCATTAAGCGGTCCGTGCAATCACCGATCGCGTAGATACTTTCAACGCTCGAGCGCAAGTACGGATCAACAACAACCGCGCCGCTCTGTCTCAGTTCGACACCGGCGTTTTCCAGGCCCAAATCCCGAGTCTTCGGCACGCGGCCGGTGGCATAGAGAATCTGATTGGCGTTGATTACGCTGCCATCGATCAGCGTGGCATTCAGTATGTCCCCGTGCTTTTCGATCTTGGCGATATCGGTCTTGAACCGAAGATCGATCCCTCGCTTGAGCATCTCATCCGCAAGCGTGAGCCGGATATCGTTGTCGAAGCCGCGCAGAAACAACTCGCCGCGATACAGCTGCGCCGTCTCTGCGCCGAGCCCATGGAAGATTCCCGCGAACTCGACGCCGATGTAGCCACCGCCGACGACAATCACTTTACTCGGCAGCTCGGGAAGGTAAAAAGCTTCGTTTGAAGTGATTACGTGCTCGGATCCGGGAAATGTCGGGATCGAGGGCCAACTGCCCACGGCGATCAGAATATATTTTGCCGTGTAACGCTTGCCGTTTACTCCTATGGTGTGCGGATCGAGGACTTGCGCGCGGCCTTCAATTATTTCTACGCCGGCGTCATCGAGTAGCTTGCGGTAAACGCCATTGAGCCGGTGAATCTCATTATCCTTATTGGCAATCAGTTTTGCCCAATTGATGCTCTGCGGGCCCACTGTCCAGCCGAAACCGGCAGCGTCTCTAAAATCGTCCAAGTAATGCGAGGCGTAAACCAGAAGTTTCTTTGGGATGCAGCCGACATTCACGCACGTGCCGCCGAGAGCACTTTCTTCCGCAACTGCCACCTTCGCGCCAAATGCTGCGGCAACGCGACTGCCCCGGACACCGCCAGAGCCGGCGCCGATGGTAAACAAATCATAATCGTATTGAGCCATGAAAACCGCCTTTCAAGGGATGTCCGGCTATGATAAAAGGTGCATCCCCATTCCTCAACCGTAAGACTGCTTCACTGTAACGTCTTTGACACTTTACGGAATTTGATCGAGAATGCCGCACTTGATCGATTCTCGTTTGCCACTTGACCATGTCACCACCCTCCCAGAGCACCACCGGAAGTCGACGTTTACTCGCAGCTACGAGCGCGCTGCGCCATCGCAACTATCGTCTCTACTGGTTCGGCCAGCTTTTTTCCGTGCTCGCGCAAAACATGGAAGCTGTCGCCCAGAGTTGGCTCGTGCTTGAAATCACCAACTCGCCGCTTCTCCTCGGCCTCACCGGATTAACCTTCTCGATTCCAACGATCGCGCTGACACTGCTCGGCGGGGCGGTGGCCGATCGCACGGACCGCAAGCGGATCATGATTCTGTCGCAACTCGGCTCGGCCGTGATGTTTCTATTACTGGCGGTTCTGGTCATAACTGAAAGAGTGACGCTCTGGCATGTCATGACTTTGGCCTTCTTCTCAGGCTGCCTCAGAGCTTTCGACCGGCCGAGCCGGATGGCTATGCTGCCGCAAATGGTGCCGAAACACGATATTCCGAACGCCGTCGCAATTGGTGGCACCATCTGGCAGTTAAACAAGCTTGTCGGCCCGGCGCTCGCCGGCATGCTGATTTATCTGATCGGCATCGGCGCAACTTATCTGTTCTGCTGCACCGCTTCAGCAACCGCCATCTTCCTTTGGTTCGGCATTCGCTTGGATAGCCAGCGGATCACCGCCTCTGCGGGCGGCCTCCTGCAGAATATGCTGGACGGGTTAAATTTTATTCGCAAAGATGAAATTTATTACACTTTCATCGGCATGACGTTTTTCAACAGCGTCTTCGGCATGTCTTATTTGATTTTGATGCCGGTATTTGCGCGCGACATTCTGTCGGTGGGCTCCGAAGGCTTCGGTTTTCTGCAGAGCGCAGGGGGCGCCGGCGCTCTTTGCGGAGTTTTACTGGTGGCCTATTTCGGCCAAGCACGTAGCAAGGGCAAACAGGCAATCAGCGGCGCTCTAGCTTTCGGCGCGCTGCTGATTGTCTTTGCGTATTCCAATTCGTATGCGCTTTCGCTTGCAATGGCGTGCTTGCTCGGGGTGGCAAGCCAGTTCTACATGACGACCATTCACGCGATCCTGCAAGTAAACCTGCCCGATCAACTGCGCGGGCGCGTCATGGGCATTCATGGATTGGCCTGGGAGCTCATGCCTGTCGGCGGCATGATCGGCGGGGTTATCGCTGAAGTTAGTGGCGCGCCGGCGGCGGTCGCCTTTGGCGGCGTGATGGTTGCCGGGATGGCACTGGCAGTGGCGATATTCCTGCCGAGCATCCGGCGGTTGGAACAGTAACTCCGGTGTGTTAAGCAAGCCGAACAAGTGACATGGCGGAGAAGAAAGCCAAAAAGAAATCCGGCGCACCGCGTAAGCGACGTAAGCTAGCAGGAAAATCCACCGGACTGATGCCGAACGAACTTGCCGGCACAGCTCCCCCGGCTATTGAAAGTCTGCAACGCGCCGTCGAGGAAGATGGCGGCAGAGTGATCAGCAGTTATCGCGAACCGTTTGGCGGCCAATGGTTGATCATGGCTTCGTTGCCGATCCAGCAAGTCGAACCAACGCCCTATCAACGCAATCTTTCCGATACTCACGTGCGCAAGCTCGAAACCGTCATCGCCAAGCTCGGCCGCTTTCTCGACCCGATCATCGTCGTGCGCGGCGAACCGAACCACGACGGAGTTCGCTATTGGACCCCCAACGGCAATCATCGTCTATCGGCGCTGCGCACTTTAGGCGCCAAGTCGGTCACTGCGATAGTAGTGCCGGAAACTTCAACCGCTTATAAAATTCTCGCCTTGAACACGGAAAAGAGTCACAACCTCCGAGAACGAGCCCTTGAAGTGATCAAGATGTATCAAGAACTGGCGACGCTCGATGAAGCGGCCGAAGATACTTATGCGCTTGAGTTTGAAGACGCGGCGCTCATCACCTTGGGCCTGTGTTATCTTGAACAAGGCCGCTTCAGCGGCGGCGCCTACCACCCGATTCTTCGGCGCGTTGATGGTTTCATAAAGAAGCCTTTGCAAGCGGCTTTGGAAATCCGCCGTGAGCGGTCCAAAATGTTGATGGATTTGGACAAGAAGGTTTGTGAAAGAGTCGATATTCTTAAGAAGAGAGGTCTAACCAGCCCATATCTTAAGAGCTTCGTTGTCGCCCGCATCAATCCAATCCGCTTCCGGCCAAAAGACGCTGCGCCGCTCAGCTATAATGAAGCGCTGGAACGCATGATCAAAGCGGTCGATAAATTCAACCCTGAAAAGATCAAGATGGAAGATTTGGCGAAGTCAGGCGGCGCGCCTGAGGACTAATACCTGAGAGTTGCTAATGCAGGAAATTGTTGCTCATCCGACTTATTTCCTTGCGAGTCATTCTCGACAGTTCGTTGAGCAACAGTAGCGGTGGCTCCTCTTTGCTCGGCGGTTTGCTTTGCAGCGTAAACTGCCACCATACAAAAATATGGTTCCCGCTTGGGAGAAATTCTGGAGAAGGATTCGGGACTGAGGTAGCGTCCCCTATTTTGCGTTAGATGGTCAGAATCGGATGAAACTCGGCGAGTCAGTATAATTACACGACAATCACCAATGTTGTTCGCAGAACCGGAATAATTTCGAGATAAGTTAACCAAACGTGGTCCTTACCGGCACGCCGATGCGATAAACCAGCCGCGAGACCATTTTCACCGCATTGTGGTCATGACAGTAAAGGCAGTCAACCCAACGGGGAAGCCGTTATAAGCGAAAGATCCAAATTCGGGGAGGGGTACATGACACGCGAAGAATTTGCCGGCTCCCTGCACCACAGCAGCCGTCACAGTCGTAATACGAGGAGTATAAACCATGCCTGAGATTGAGAAAGAATATCTTGTCGGAACCGTCAGACCCACTAACCGGCCGGAGGCCGGTCAAGAGATCGATCTCGACGAAAGAATTCCAGCGAAAATCAAATTCGTTAGCCTGACGATGAATTTCACACAGGGAACCGACGAGGAGTTCAGCACGTCGATGCCGGGCTACGAGGCGAAGTCTGCCGAGTTGGCGAAGATGGGCGCCCACTTGGTGCGCCCGAGCGGCGCGCCGCCGTTTATGCTACTTGGTTACAAAGGTGAGCGGGAAATTATTAACAGTTGGGAGAAGAAGTACCGCGTTCAGATGTTTACTTCCGGACAGAATCATGTGCGCGCACTACGTACAATGGGGATAAAGAAATTTGTCGGCGCCAGCTACTTCCCCGAGAAGATGAACGCGATTTTCGCGCGCTACTTTACCGACGCAGGTTTTCAGGTGTTAGCTATGGAAGGAATCGATTCTCCTTTCGCTGAAGTTCCAAACGTTCCACCCGAAAACATTTTTCAATTCATGAAAGGCATCGCCGCTAAACACATAAACGCTGACGGCATCTACATGCTCGGTTCAGCCTGGAAAACTCTTGACATCATCGATCCGCTCGAAAAAGACCTGGGCCTGCCTGTTGTTCACGCCGGACCGGCACGATGCTGGGAAACCCAGCTGCGACTCGGTCTGCGCTATCCCATTAAAGGATACGGAAGATTACTGGCGGAGATGCCGGGGTTATCCGATGGATGAGCAGAAAAGCCGATCTTGGAACCAGTTAAATATCCGATGAAGCGCCCCTCTACCACGAGAGACTTGGCGACATCGCGGTAGACCTCCTCACTACGATGTCAATTTTTTGCTAATGGACTAAAGGCCCGAGACTCGCGATCACGGCCGCGGGTTTTATCTATCACGACTCCGATCGGCCCTGCAGCTTTCATTTAGAGTGAACTAGCTCCTCGTCTATAATCTGAGTGAAAACCTCTAGCGACTGTGCGCCGGACAGCTCCCGACCATTAATAAAAAATGCGGGAGTTCCGGTCAAGCCTAAATTAGCGGCCTCGTTCAGGTCTTTTTCAATTGCCGCTTTATACTTGCCGCTAGCCAGACATTTATCGAACACCTCCTGATTTAACCCGAGATCCTTAGCATACAACTTCAAATCTTCTGGAGCCGCGTTAGGTGACGATGCATAAAGCTTGTCATGATACTCCCAGAACTTACCCTCATCGTCAGCGCAGCGAGCCGCCTCCGCTGCCTGCCGGGCCTGCGGGTGGATCTGATCTAATGGCAGATCCTTGTGAACCAGTCGGACCTTACCGTCGTAGCGTTTAAGCACCTCCTGAAAATTCGGCTGAACTGCTTTACAATACGGACACTGAAAATCTTCAAACTTTACAATCGTGACTTCCGCCTTTTCGGAACCCTTAGAGGGGGCGCCATTGACGGATAAGTCCACTCGTACGAGCTCTGGAGGCTTTAAATAAGTAGTCACCTTTCCGTTAATACGCAGCGTTTTAAAATATTCGTTTTTCCGCTCGGTGATTTTCTGCTCGTGCAAATATTTGCGTATCTGATCGCGGACCTTCTCAAATTCAACCGGAATCCGCTCTTTGTTCTTGTCGTACAAACTCCGGATCTCCTCTTCAGAAGGCGGCTTAACTGTGCTGTTAACCTCCTGCTCCAACAGAGTTGCCACAGATACGTCTCGCTTCTTCGCCTCATGTGTTAGCAGCATGGCGCCAATGTGTTCGTCGAGTTTCTGCCTCTCTAACTGATATAGTTGTTGACGCAAGGCTCGGAGCTGCTTCCCGCCTGACTTATCGAGGTCAACGCGAGTGACGATAGTTCCATCAATCTCTGCTAGCCGTTCCGAACCTCTGTTGGTTTGACAACTCGATGCCGCCCAAACAGATAGGCAAAGAAGAAGGATGCTAATCCTGTACATAATGAAAAAGTAACGAAGTGGCGGGATGCGGAACTGAACCGTGCCACGTCTTTCGAGAGAGTGAAAGTCCCGTTCAGTTGGAGACTCAGTTCACTAGCTAATATCCCTTGCCAGGTTCCCGTACTAGCCTGTGATTAAAGCATAGATTGCCATCGATAAACTCGTTGCCGTACTTCGGATCACAGACGACTTTAGCTGTGATAGTTTTCGGATTGCCCTTACTGGAGACCGCTGTCGGGTAGATTTTAGCCCAACTCGTTATCTTGGTCGGGTTGCTCGGGTCACAGTTACCACCGCCACCAATCACCGGCACGAGCCACCACCTATTCGGATGGTCCTTCGTGAAGAAATCATCGGCGTAATTCAGTGCACTATTTGCCTGGCCCCTATTTTGGCAAATCTGGGTGCCGATCTCGATTGGACCAAGATTTGCCCCGCCACCCGAGCATTCCTCGGCAACCTTAAAGAGAGCTTTGATATCCTTGGCTCCCGATGAACAGTCCAGAAAAGTCGTCCAGCAGGAGTTTTCACTATTGGTATCGTCCTTTTGGTCGGGGTGTTGCAACTTTATCTCGGTAGTCTTTTCTTCCCCCACGGCGCCGCAGACGTTTGACCAGAGGGCTATGGGGATCGCGGGTTTAGTTGTTATGGTAGCCACAGCGCTGACGCTCACGTTCTGGGTCCCCGGTGTGCTCATTCCCAAGAGATTCATGAGCGGCGTCAAGAACATCGGCGTTGTAATGCCGTGGCCGCCCTCGCGCGCGACCCTGACGCCATTGGCGGTGGCGATCGGCTCATTGTAACGCTCAACATTATTGGTGGTGAAGTTGTAATAAACATAACTCACGTCGGTCGATTTGAGCGCATCGGTACCGCTCGCCACATAGTCATTCGTTGCATTAAAGGCGACGGCGCGTGCGTTGACCTGGTTAGGGTCTCGCGACGGCAGGGCAGATACGGCGGCCAGCGCGGCGGCGTCAACAGCCGATTGTCCTTGGTTCCGAGTATAGGTTAATTGGCCTGTGTCCAAACCAAGCCCAACGATAACCATGAGAAGAACAATCATTAGCGTTACCAGAACGATGACGGATCCGCTTTCGTTTTTTACAGGTTGCATAAACTTCTCCAAATCACCGCGCTATGAATGTGTGCCACTGGCTGTGATTGCCGTACACAGGCCAGTATTTGTAGTTGGCTGTAACTCGTACGACATTCTGGTCGTCCGCCTAATCGCAATCGGATCCGGAGGTGTAAATCCTAACAGCCCGATCAGGCGATAGAAGAAAAAGTTATAAGTTCCTTGAGCTTGCACCTCAACGAATTTTGCACAGTTCGCGGCCCCCGTCGCATAATAGTTGACCGTCGCCTGCTTGATTGCTGGCGATCCCGTCACGAGCCGCTCCGGCAGGTTATCGTAAACCTGGGTTGCCAGGTTTGTAGCCTTTGCATTAGTCATAGCATCAGTAGTTGAAGCTATTCGCGCAGCATCGCGTACTGCATTCTGAGTGATATGACCAGTAAAGATTGAGATTCCAAAATCGACAGGAATATATAAAGCAACTAAGATTAACGGGGTCATCAGCGCAATTTCGACTATGCTTTGTCCTTTGCAATTTAATAAACGCATATGACCTCGGCCAAAATTAAGCTAGCATTGATGTTCCCAACGCATGGAGGTCTCTCGCGTAATCGATTGGGTATTTAAATCGGCCGTGACACCCATCAGATGCAACAACTGGTAAAAAAAGAAATTGTACGTCCCCTCCACCCTAACTTGGACCAACTGGTTGCAGCTGGGTCCGGAAAGAGGATCAACAGTAATGATCGCACCAGGTAATAACGCACTTGAGAGTCGATTTGCAGTTTCCTTTAAAATAGTGCCGTCAGCTAACGAAAAGCAGGCCGGCAAAGTACAATTTCCTACTTGAGTCGAGTAGCTAGGATCGGCAGCACCGATTCTTGCCCCCTCGCGAGAGGCATTTGCCGCCAGCTGGCTGCTGAAAAAAGCCAAACCGAAATCAGCGGGAATCCAGGCGATCACTAGAAGCAGGACAAAAATTAGAGTGAACTCTACAACCGCTTGCCCCCTCATACTGGAGGTGAAGGAGAGGAGCAGCCTCCAAAACTGACAATCCGTCCGATTTGGCTTTATCGAGGATTGTCCTGGCTTTTTGTTAGGAAAGTCCACGCTATTTTATCCTATTTCAGTTAGCCGAGTGTCTCTTAAATCATCTATCCCCGAAGTTTCCACCAGCGAGATTTCTAATTGATCGCCAACTTCGGTGTGAGATTTTTTGATCGTACCGTTTGGTAGCTCAAGCACACTGTATCCCTTCAACTGAATACCGCTGATTCGGTAAGGCACCATGCCGGAAGCGATTCCCAACACGATATTGTTCTTGTCCAGGAAGACCACATCTATGGGGAATTTCATCCCGATCGTATGTATGCCCTTGCTCGGCATCAGCCATAATGCTTCCTCCGGGCCAAGAGTTGAGCGCTTGAGCAGCCCTACCAAGCGCGTGACAAAGTTGTCTGCTTTTCTTATCTTCGTGGCCAGCCACGTGTTCTTTGTTAAATTGATGACCGGCACAGACTTACCCCGTAGGATCTGCTAGCGCTTTCATAATTTGCAACCCGGCAGGTCCAAGCAAAATGATAAAAATTGCCGGGAGTATAAAAAACACTAGGGGAAAGATGAGTTTGATTACCGCCTTGCGCGCAGCTTCCTCGGCAGATTGGCTGCGTTTGTCGCGCATGGTTTCGGCGTATATTCTTAGCGACCGCGCGATACTACCACCGAGTTCTTCGGTTTGTGTCAGGAAAGTAACCAATCCGCGAATTTCGTCTACCCCACACCGTTCGGCCAACCGGATCAACGCATCTTTGCGCCGGGCACCGGCTTGCATTTCCTGCGTCGCCAGCAACAGCTCCTCACCGATGGCTAACTTTTGGCTATTTTGCTCGTTGCCAACCCGATTTAACGCCGCATCCACACCCATCCCGGCTTCCACGCAAACTACTATCAGGTCCAAAGTATCCGGAAGCGCTTCGCGCATCGCGAGCACGCGAGACTTAGCTTTTCGAAACACCGTCAGATAAGGCAGCATATACCCGAGGGCACCAGCGGCCCCGCCTAAGAGCAGCACATCCTGCATCGACGCATTCAATGAAAATGACAAAAGCAGTCCCGTGAGGGCCAAAGCCAAGCCGAGAAAAATACGCAGGCCCCAATAAATTCGGATGGCACGAATGCCCCGATACCCAGCCTGATGCAATTGCACGCCTGCTTTTGAAAGCTTGTCCGGCATCTCCTTGCTGCCGAAGAAGAAGTCGGCTACGCGCTCCCAAAAAGTTTCCTCCTCATTATCGTATAATCGAACAGGCGCGGCTGAGGTTCTTGGTCCAGAGATAGTTTCCAGCCGCCGTTGAATCATATCCTCTGCTATAGGCGCTTTGGGCGCCAAAACCAGGTACATGATGGCGCCGACAACTCCAAATACTGCAATTGCAATTAGTGTTTCCATAGGATCCCGTCAGATATGAATCTTTATAAACTTTCGAAAGACCAAGATGCCGATAACCTCGAGAACCAAGGCTGTTGCTAGCATCGCGCGACCCCCGGGATGTACCAACATTTCGTTCATCATCACTGGCTCACGAATAAACATAAACACCGCCAAAAATGGCGGTATGGAACTTACCGTCCAGGCACTCATACGGTTTTGCGCCGTCAAGCTCTTGATCAATCGCTCAATGCGGAACCGATCACGGATAATATTTGCCAATTTGGTCAGTAGTTCTGAGAGGCTGCCGCCGATCTCACGCTGAACAAGCAACGCGGTATTGAACAGCCGAACCTCAGGGAGGGACATGCGTTGTTCAAATTTTCTCAATGCGTCGTTAAGAGGCAGTCCTAGGTTCACCTCCTCGATGAAAACAGAAAATTCAGTGCCAATTGGATCCGGCATCTCTTTAGCCACATAAACCATTGCTTGTGTTAATCCCTGACCTGCCTGAAGACTTTGGCTAATCATCTCGAGCCCATCGGGCATTTGTTCGAGAAACTTACGTAGACGTTTCCAAATTACATATCTTAAATAGACTGACGGGATTACCAACGCGATACTTGCAAATAGCAGCGCCATCCAAATTGGCTTTCCCACGATCATCAACATGAAGAACGTCACGAGACATGCTCCGCCGGAGCACAAGAGGAAAACACTGGGGCTCATGTCAACGTTGGCTCTTTCAAGGTTCAAACCGATTTTCTGCACGAGCGGAATATTACAAAGCAGATTATTTAGCCAAGGATTATTGCTGTAGACCGGTGCTTTGAGGAGGCTTTGAAGCTCCGATCTTGAGGCATGCGTCATGTGACCGATGGTTGTGAGCCGGCGTTTGATCCTGGCTTGTGCAGTATCTTTGACTGCCATCGGTAGCATGAAAAGTATAACAATCAGCGACATCGCTGATAGGAAGACGAAGATAGCAATGAGGAATAAACTCATAGTGCTCTTTTCCTTGCTCCTAACGGAACCGGCATGAAATGGGTATTAGGAATTCTAAACCCATGCCGTTCGAGCCGATCCATGAAGGAGGGCATGACTCCCGTAGCTACAAACTCCCCAATCACCTTGCCATTTTCCACACCGCGCTGGTCGAATTTGAAAATAGTTTGCGTTGTAATGGTCGAGCCTTCCATGCCCGTCACCTCGGCGAACTCGACCACTTTTCTGCTGCCATCGCTTAAACGCGTGAGCTGGACAATGACATCAAGCGCTGATGCCACTTGCTCGCGCAGAGCGCGTTCCGGGAGATTGATGCCGGCCATAAGCATCATCGTCTCCAAACGAGACAATGCATCCCGGGCGCTGTTCGCATGAACGGTGCTTATGGATCCGTCATGACCCGTATTCATCGCTTGCATCATATCCAAGGCTTCGCCGCCGCGGACCTCACCGATAACGATCCGGTCCGGGCGCATACGCAGTGCGTTGCGGACCAGATCACGCGCTGTTACCGCGCCTTGTCCTTCAATATTCGCTGGGCGCGTCTCGAGACGCACGATGTGATCCTGCTGAAGCTTTAATTCAGCCGAATCTTCTATGGTAACTATTCGTTCGTTATCAGGAATGAAATTAGATAGGCAATTTAACAGGGTTGTTTTACCTGCGCCGGTACCTCCCGATACGAGCATGTTCAACCGTGATTTGACACAAGCCGCCGCCACCTCGGCAATTTGAGGAGGAATCGAATTAAACTGAATAAGGTCATTCACCGTGAGACGTTCGACACCAAACCGCCGAATTGATAGGACCGGTCCGTCTAGAGCGAGCGGAGGGATGATCGCATTGACGCGCGACCCATCCGCGAGACGAGCATCGACCATCGGAGAGCTTTCGTCTACTCTTCTCCCCACTCGGGTAACAATTCTTTCGATGATCTGCATCAGATGGGAGTCGTCACGGAATCTAACGTCGGTTTTCTCCAGCTTACCGTAACGTTCAACAAAGATTTGGCTCGAAGAGTTCACGAGTATGTCGGAGATCTCTGGATCCTTCATTAGAGTTTCTAAAGGACCAAGACCGAAGACTTCATGTTGGACCTCCATCACCAGGCGGTCTCGATCGGCTCGACTGACCGGGATAGCCTCAGCCGCAACCATATCTTCCAATATACGGCGTATTTCGACCCTCACCCGCTCCATTTCCAAGTTTGAGAGCTTGGTTAGGTCGAGAGTATCGATCAGCCTGCGGTGGATACGAAGCCGAAGATCTTGCAAGATGGCTTCACTATTTCCAGGCTGCATCGATCTCATCGGCACGCGCAGATTATCGAGGCCGGCACCTTTATCGTTGTCCCACTTGTCTTTGTTGCTATCTGCTAAAGATGGGTTTTTCATCATTATCCTTTAATCACTTGAGCAATCCTCGCACTGGCATCCAACGATCAAGTAACCCAACCTTTTTTTCATCCGCCTCACGCCGGCTAGCGACAGCCGTGGAGAACGACTCGACCACTGCGTCTGCAAGCCCCGAATAGCTTCTGGCAATATCGGATCTGGGATCGCAGTCCTGTATTGATAATCCCTGATTTACCGCGGCGATGGCTGTCGGATAATTGTTCGGTAAAGTCCAAAACACCTTCGCTCCCAAAGCCTTCTCCGCGGATTCAAGACTCATAAGCTTGCTTTTGATAAATCGGTTTAAGACCAAGCGGATCTTCTTTTCGTAGATTCCCATTCTGCTAAAGAGCTCAAACGCCCGGTGGGCGCTTTTCAAGGAGGGAACGTCCATTTCGGTGACAAACAAGATCATGTTGGCTTTGTCCAAAACGAGCGCGAGACTTTCATCGAATTCCTTTGGCGTATCAACCACGACAAAATCGAAAGATTGCGACAGAACCTCCAGAATCTCCTCAATATCAGCCGGTGTAATGCGCCTGGCATCCTCGGCGTAAAAAGGCTCGGCCAATATCCGAATGCCGGATGCGTGTTTGACCAAAGAACCGTCAAGAAACATTGGATCGATTTTTTTGAGGTTCTTTACCAGATCTAGAATCGTGTACGAAGCTTCGAGATTCAAGAAACTAGTCACCGATCCAAACTGT
>JAJONK010000342.1 GCA_021323355.1 Deltaproteobacteria bacterium | reverse complement strand
ATTGAAAGCAAGAAATAGAGCGCCCGCAGCCATGATAAATATTTCACCGGCATAGCCTGCGTGGCGTCTTTTCTCTTCCTTCTTTCCTTCTTTGCCGCCGAGCTCGCTCTGCGCAAACATCGCACCGATGCTGCCGGGCACCGCTTGGATAGAAACCTTTCCAATAAATTCGGATGTCGACATGTCAGATCCGGTGACCGAGAAGAGGCTGAGCGTCACTGCGCCGGCGATGAAGCCCACGGCTAAAGCGACAAATGCATCAAGCGCGTCATCTTTAAAACCAAAGGTGTCCTCGAAGCCCATATAATGAGAGAGGCCGATCAAGAGAGGGATGCTCAACAACAGCAACAAGGCGAGCCTGAACTTATCGATGGAAAATCCCAGCCACCACATTTCCATCGTCATCAGAATCGGTAAAGAAAAAATCAGCGCGCCGCCAAAGGCACGCGCCAGTCCGATGAAGAACGACTGGGCGGCAATTCTTTCAGGCGATATTGATTGGCTCCGCTGATCACCCACGGCATCTCTCCAGTTGTTTATTGAAGAGCAGAGTTCGCTCGGCTACTCGGAGCAATGCTTATGCCGCCGTCCAAGCCTGTTTCCGCAGGATCATAAAGTGAGTTGACAGATTCTGGAACATGTCTTGCTCGATGCACGTTCCGATATGTACTCGCCGCGAAAAGTTACCCGGCGCACGCGGTGCTGAGTGCGATCCTCGAGACGTTAAAAGCAACGTTCTAAAATGGTCGTCCCAAAGCTGGATTTTACGTTGGAACCGTTTCTCGCTTTTGATACAAAAACCCATTTCGTAATCGCAGCTCGGATCGGCGCTCAAGCGTAATTGAAAGGCATCCCGTTATCGACCTTCTTCTCACTCGCATCAGCTGCAGTCGCGCTAATTGCGGGCTTCGACATATCCTCCTGATATGTACGCTGTCGCTCGCCGGTTGCGCCGGTCCGCAATCGACGCTCGATCCCGCTGGCCGCGCGGCTGAGCGCATTGCCGAAATCTTCTGGTGGATGACGATTAGCGGCACTGTCATCTGGATCGCCGTAATCGCTCTTGCGGTCTGGGCAGTTCGTACACCTTCAGAAGCCCACAATCAGCGGCGCGCCAGTTTGTTAATCATTGGTGGTGGCGCAATTGTTCCGACCATCCTCTTGGCAGCGCTGCTTGTCTATGGTTTAGCGCCCATACCAACCTTGTTGGCGCCAGCACCGGAAGGCAGCCTGAAAATTGCCGTAGCCGGAGAGCAGTGGTGGTGGCGGGTGCGCTATCAAGTATCGGCCGGGGAACCGGTAATATTGGCCAACGAGATCCGCCTGCCGGTCGGAGAGCCGGTGGAATTTCATCTGGAAAGCCCGGACGTCATTCACTCCTTTTGGATTCCCTCGCTAGGCGGCAAGATCGACATGATCCCGGGACGCGTAACACGGCTTGCTTTGACGCCGACCAAAACCGGTGTTTTTCGCGGCGCCTGCGCCGAATATTGCGGCACTTCGCATGCGTTGATGAGCTTCGACGTTGTCGTCCACGAGAAGGAGGACTTCGCCCGTTGGCTGGCGCACCAATCGGCACCGGCGCAATCACCCAGCGCGCCGCTGGCGGCGCGAGGTGAAGAGCTATTTCTCGCCAACGGCTGCGGCGCTTGCCACATGGTCCGCGGCACACCGGCCAACGGAGTGGTGGGACCCGATCTTACCCATGTGGGCGGCCGGCTGAGCATCGGCGCCGGCACTTTGCCGAACGATGTCGATGCTTTGATCCAGTGGATCGCCCGCACCGAACACACCAAACCGGGAGTGCTCATGCCGCAATTCGGCATGCTACCGAAAGAAGAACTGCAAGCCATGGCGGTGTACTTGAAAGGACTCAAGTGAAAACGTTTTGTTCAAAGCGATCAAACCGTTCAACAGTTCAAACCGTCTTAGAGGTTCCGACGATTTGAACGGAGCATAGCGATTGAACTGAGCAATTGCGGTTGAACGGCTTAAACGTGATCTGAATGTTATGAACCAATCCGACATCGAACCTCTCGCTGTGGCGCCGGCCGACGAGATCCAGCGCGCGCAGGCGCAGCGGCTGGAGAAAACGTGGGAAACGCCGTCAGGTTTTCGCTACTGGTCCTCGGTCAACAACTCGGACGTCGGGCTTTGGTACACCGGCATGACCTTGTTGTTTCTGCTTTTTGGCGGCGTGCTGGCGCTCCTCATGCGCATTCAATTAGCGGTGCCCAATAACGACTTTCTCTCCGCCGAGCTTTATAACCAAGCGTTCACGGTGCACGGCTCGGTGATGATGTTTCTTTTTGCAATCCCCATCTTCGAGGCGATAGCCGTGTTGTTCCTGCCGCAGATGTTGGGCGCGCGCGACCTGCCTTTTCCCCGCTTGTCGGCCTTCGGCTTCTGGTGCTTCTTATTGGGCGGGATATTTTTGAGCGGTTCGATCTTTTTCAACGCGGCGCCGCGCGGTGGCTGGTTCATGTACCCGCCGCTTACTTCGACTTATCAATCGGACATCGGCGCGGATATCTGGCTGTTGGGATTTTCGTTCATCGAAATTGCCGCGATTGCCGCCGCCGTCGAGATGGTGGTTGGCTCGCTCAAAACCCGGCCGCCGGGGATGCGCATCAACCTCGTCCCGCTCTATGTCTGGTACGTTCTGGTGGCGGCGGCGATGATCGTCTTCGCGTTTCCGCCGCTTATTGCCGGCAGCATGCTTTTGGAAGTGGAGCGAGCGTTTCATTGGCCGTTTTTCAATCCCGCGGGCGGCGGCGACCCGCTGCTGTGGCAGCATCTCTTCTGGCTCTTCGGTCACCCGGAGGTCTACATCATTTTTCTACCCTCGGTCGCGCTGATCGCGATGATTGTGCCGACCTTCGCCCGCAGGCCGATCATCGGCTACAGCTGGATTGTGCTGGCGGCGGTGGGCACGGGCTTTTTAAGCTTTGGGCTGTGGGTGCATCACATGTTTACGACCGGCCTTCCGGGCATCTCGATCGGCTTGTTCGCCGCCGCGTCTCAGGCGGTAGCGCTGCCCACCGGCGTGCAGATTTTCTGCTTCATCGCGACCCTGGCGGCGGGGCGTGTGGTCCGTTCAGTGCCAATGCTTTACGCTTTCGGCAGCCTGGTGATTTTCGTGCTCGGCGGATTGACCGGTGTGATGGTTGCGGTGGCGCCGTTTAACTTTCAGTCGCACGACACTTTTTTCATCGTCGCCCACTTCCATTATGTCCTGATCGGCGGCGCGCTCTTCCCGATTCTCGCTGGTTGTTATTATTTCTTCCCGCTGATCAACGGCAAAATGCTCTCGGACAAGCTCGGCAAGATCGCCTTCTGGCTGGCGTTCACCGGCTTCAACATCGCCTTTCTGCCGATGCATATAACCGGCTTGCGCGGCATGCCACGGCGTGTTTTCACCTATCCGGCCGGTCTTGGTTTTGACGCGCTCAACCTGACGACAACGATCGGCGCTTTCATTCTTGCCGCCGGTCTTGGCGTCGTTTTCTGGGACATCCTGCGGCCAAAGAAGAAGCAGCCTTACGCGGCGCGCAATCCGTGGCAGGCCGGCACGATTGAGTGGACTCAAGAAATGCCCGGCAAGTCCTGGGGTATTCGTTCCATTCCGGAGATTGACAGCCGCTACCCGCTCTGGGATCAACCGAATTTTGTGCGCGACATCGATCAAGGCCGGTTCTATTTGCCGGATGCCGAAGAAGGGAGACGGGAAACCATCATCACTTCGGTCATCGACGCGCAGCCCCAGCAATGCGCCAGGCTTCCCGGTTCGTCATTCATCACTCTTTGGGCCGCTTTAACGACCGGCGGCTTTTTCATCTTCGGCAGGACCGGGACAGCGCTCATTCCTGAAAAAGAAGAAAAGGATGTCGGTCTGGGCCTAACCTTGCCGCTCTATATGTCGGGGCGCGAATCGGTCGGATGGTGGGCGATGTTCATCACAATGCTGGCGATGCTAAGCGCATTCATGTCGCTGGTGTTCGGATATTTTTTCTTCTGGACGGTGCGAACCGACTTTCCGCCTAAGCCGGCGCTGGGACCGGGCGTGTTCTGGCCGGCACTGGCGGCGGCCCTGTTGTTAGGAGCCTGGCTGCTCACTCTGCTGGCGCATCGCTGGAACAGGCATGATAGCGCTGTTGGCTTCTACGCCGGCGTGCTGCTCGCCGGCGGCTTGGCCATAGCCGGCGCAGCGGCGCTGATCGCGGGGCCATGGTTCACCGGGCTCGATCCGACGAGCCATGTCTATCCGGCAACCGTCTGGATACTGGTGATCTGGACCGCGACTCAAGTTTTCGTGGGAGTGATTATGCACCTGTACTGCTTGGCGCGCCGGATCGCCGGACGAATGACGGCCCGCTATGACAGCGACATCAGCAACGTGGCGCTCTACTGGCATTTCACCGCGCTGACCGCCGCGATCACGGTCGCTGTAATCGCCGGTTTTCCGCTGGCAATATAAAACAATGCGTTCCAACGGTTCAAATAGTTCCAGCCGTTCAAACCGTTGCGGAAAAGACCGC
>JAJONK010000017.1 GCA_021323355.1 Deltaproteobacteria bacterium | reverse complement strand
GTGCTGCTAGGGGAGGATGTCCCGGGATGGCTGTTGCCTTGCGGTCCGTTCCGTGAACCGACCCGCTCTCTGAGGCGCGCCGACTGTTTCTTGATTACCGGGGCTGCTGAACGCTGGCAGAGATGGATTCAGGCGAACGGAGGGCGTCCCTCTTTCCAAGCAATGCTTCAGCCGCAGGCGCTGATCGGCTTCGAATCCGATCAGCGCAAAGAATACCCCCTTACGCTGCTCTACCGCAGTAAAATTCTGGCGGTCGCCGGAATCGCAAAGCCGGCAAATTTCTATCAAACGATACACGAGTATGATGGCGACATCGTCGATACATTAGAATACCCGGACCATCACGACTACTCGGCTGCGGACTGGCAACAGATTAATCGGATCGCGCGCGACGTCGATCTTATCGTGACCACCGAAAAGGATATTCTGAAGTTGATGCGCTTCCCTTTTGCGCGGGGTAAGTTGTTGGCGCTGCGTGTATCGATGGCGGTGGCGCAGGAAGAAGATTTACTCGATCTCGTCATCGGCACTATCCGTAACCACGGCCTTCAGAACGAAGACGAACATAATCGCAGTCCAGCGCTGTCAGTGTAATGCTTGATCGACCAGACATTGCCGAACGGGACGGGCGAGCTGCCGCGAGCATCGAGTCATTCAAATAGCAGGAGGCTTAACATGAAAGTGCTAGTCACAGGTGTTGCCGGCTTCATTGGCTCACATTTGGCGGAGAAACTGCTCAGCGAAAAATATGACGTTGTCGGAGTCGACAAGTTTTTGGATAACTACCCCCGTCGATTCAAACAGAAGAACCTTGGAGCACTTTTGAAAAACCCGAAGTTCAAATTTCTCGAGGAAGATCTGCTACAGGTAAATCTGAGGGAGCTTTTGAAGGATGCCTCCTATGTCTTTCATTTGGCGGCGCAACCCGGAGTCCGCTCTAGTTGGGGTGATGAATTCATCCAGTATAGTCAGAACAACATTATGGCGACTCAGCTACTTCTGGAAGCCGGTAAAGAATCCCGCGTCAAAAAGATTGTTTACGCCTCTTCTTCCTCGGTTTACGGCGATACTAACGATCTTCCCATGCGCGAGGAAGGTAATACCCGGCCGGTATCGCCCTACGGCGTCAGCAAGTTGGCGGCGGAACATCTTTGCTATCTCTATTGGAAAGCTTACGGCCTCCCAACAGTATCTCTGCGGTTCTTTACTGTGTATGGGCCGAGGCAAAGGCCGGACATGTTCTTTCACATTTTCATGGATCGTCTGCGCAAGAATGAGGAAGTTCCCCTTTATGACGACGGCGAGCAAACCCGGGATTTTACTTATTGCGCCGACATCGTTGATGGACTCTTAGGAGCGGCGGTTTATCCGGGCGCGGGCGAAGTGTTCAACCTTGGCGGCGGTACTGAGAGCTCCGTTCTCAATGCGATCCATATTGTCGAAAAAATATCCGGCCGCAAGGCAAAGCTAAAGACCTTTGAACGGCAAAAAGGGGATGTACGGCACACCCGAGCGCGACTTGATGCGGCCGCTGAGAAGTTACGCTATCACCCCCAGGTTAGTTTGGAAGAAGGATTAAGCCAGCAATGGCACTGGATTCAGAGGCTTGACGGTTGATAAGATAGTCTCATGTCAACCAAGTCGCCTTATGAAGCATCATCAACAGGAGAGCAGTATGCTTGATTACTCTGAGGAAGATGTCGGCAATATCGTATTGCTGGAGCACGTCAATCTCCAGGTGCCGGACCAACCTATGGCGATGCTTTTCTATATTGTCGGCCTTGGATTGACCCGTGATCCTTATCTGAACGTTGGCCTCGGCAATATGTGGGCTAACATAGGCGAACAGCAGTTCCACTTGCCGACCAGATCTGCGCAAAAAATCTCGGGTTATATCGATCTCGTCATGCCGGATCTCGAAGCGCTTGGAGAACGGCTTTCGTTAGTTGAAGCAGCGCTCAAAGATACGCAGTTTTCATGGTCGAGCAACCAGGATCACGTTGCCGTCACCTGTCCTTGGGGCAACCGGTTTCGCTGTTATGAGAGCGGCCCGGCCTTTGGTGATATGGCGCAGGGACTTGCCGCCGTTGATTTCAACGTGCCCGAAGGAACTGCAGCGGCAATCGCGAATTTCTACCAGAACGTACTCGCCGCGCCCGCTACCGTCGAAACTGATTCGGACCATGCCGTGGCGCAGGTGAATATTGGGCGTAATCAATCTCTGCGTTTTCGGGAGTCGAAAGAATCGATCCCTCCTTACGATGGCCACCATATTGCGATCTACGTGGCAAACTTTTCACGGGCGTATAATTTTCTCAAAAGCCATCAGTTGATATCGGAAGATGTGCGCAATCACCAGTTTAGGTTTCAATCGATTATCGAAGCCGATAGCGGCCGGACTGTGTTTCTTCTGGAGCATGAGGTTCGAAGCCTGCACCACCCTATGTTCAACCGCCATTTCGTCAATCGCGACCCGGCGCAGAGCCAGCGCAATTATCGCCGAGGCCGGGATGCCCTGATACCGTTTCGCCCATGATCGATGGAGCTTAGACGGGTTTGCACGTGTTTGACGTTCATTAGAAAAATAGCCAGCTAGGGGGAATTATGCCGATCAGCAAAGAGCTGCTCGATATTTTGGCGTGCCCGAAGTGCAAGGGCGATATTCATCTAAATGATCGCGGCGATGGTCTTATCTGCGACGCGTGTCGTCTCATGTATCCGATAAAGGATGATATTCCCATCATGCTCATTGACGAAGCCGAGCATATTTGAATGATTCCCGCCGATTGGGAAAACGTTCTGGTTGTTCAAACCAGCTTTCTCGGCGATACGGTTCTAACTTTGCCGTTACTGTCGGAAATCAAGCGGCGCTATCCCGCCGGAAAGCTGACTTTGCTTTGTGCACCCGCTGCAGCGGAGTTGTTGAAATCGCACGGTACCATCGATGAAGTTATGGTCGATGATAAACGACGCCAGGACGCCGGTATGTTGGGGTTATGGCGTCAAGCCAGAGCTCTCGAACAAAAAAAATTTACGCTTGCCATTTCTCCGCACAAGTCGTTGCGTAGCGCCTTGTTGTTGTTCCTAGCCAGAATTCCCCGGCGTGTGGGTTTCCGGCAGAGTAAGGGAGCATTCTTGTTCCACGCTTTGGCCAATCGGGACCCGCTGCGTCATGATGTCGAAAGAAATCTTTCCATCTTGGAGGTTTTGGGAATCCGTACGGAGACGTGCCAGCCGGCCATCAATCTCCCCGTGTCCGAGGCCAGCAGAACACAGAGTAGCCGGTTGTTTGAATCCGCCGGCGTTGATCTAAACAAAAAAATCATAGGGATCAATGCCGGTTCTGTTTGGCCTACAAAACGTTGGTCACCCGATCTCTTCGCCCAATTAATCGGAAAACTGAAGCAGGATGTAGACTGCGAAATTGTTCTTTTCGGCGGTCCCGAGGATCACCAGACAGTCGCACAAATCCAAGCGCTGTGTGGAACCAACGTCACAAACTTGTGCGGTAAAACTTCTCTCCAAGATCTGCCCGCGGCGGTCAGCGCATGTGATCTGTTTATCACGAACGATAGCGGGCCGATGCATATTGCCGTTGCCTGCGGTGTTCCGGTGGTTGCGATATTCTGTGCTACAACACCCTCTCTGGGCTTTTACCCATACAGTTCCAAAGCCGTAGTAGTACAAAAAGACCTTCACTGCCGACCTTGTAGCTCTCACGGAGGGAGACGCTGTCCGTTGGGAACGGAAGATTGCATCAAACTCATTCGGTCGGAAGATGTCTTTCAAGCAGCCATGCAAATCCTGCAAGCTAACCACCGACTGCCGCCAGGTTCCAGCATTCACGAGCCTCAGTATCTCAATTTGTAAAAGTCTCGCTCATCCTCCCTGGCGCGAGACCAGAGCTGGCTTAGGTAAGTTGTTTAGCGACGAACGAATTTGGGGCGCTGGCGCCGAGGGGTTCACTAGGATAATTGCTGAGCCGCGCCGCCGCTTCCTGCTGCGCACCGACGTGGCGGATCAACTTCAGATTGATATGTTCCGGGGAGACAATCATCCAGGTCAATTGAGCCGGTTTGCAGGAAGGGAGACACTAAGAAGTGTCACCTTAAAAAACGGCGAAAACGCTCTCATTCGCGCCTACCGCCATGGCGGGGTTTTTCGCTGGATCACCGGCAAGAAATTTTTTTCCTGGCCACCTCGCCCGTTCCGGGAATTAGCGATCACTGAAGAATTGCGTCGCCGGGGTGTCCCGACAGTCGAGGTGTACGGCGCGGGCGTGGAGGGTATTATCGGGCCTTTTTACCGCGGCTGGCTCATCACCCGAGAGTTGAAGGGCTCCTATGATTTGTGGACAGCGTTGCAAAGCGGCTTTGTTCATAAGTGGACGCCTGAGAAGGTCCTTCGAGCGGTGGCCAGCAGCCTGCGCTCGTTGCATCGCGAGGGTGTTTACCACAGTGATTTGAATCTTAAGAATATACTAGTGAAGGCAGAGCCCGCCGGGGTGAAAGGTTATATTATTGATTTTGACAAGGCGGTATTGTTCGTCGGAGGCCTGCCGGACCCGCTTGCGAAGAAAAACTTGCGGCGCCTTTTACGTTCAGTATCGAAGCTCGATCCACAACGACAGTATCTGCCCGCGGCGGATTGGGATAAGTTAGTGACCTTGTATTATGAGGCGGATAGAGAATCAGCGTAGCTCGGAGGAGCATACCGATCGTGCTGTATGTTCGATTTGCGCCAATCAGATCCAAGCAAATATTTGCGGTCCAAACGCGCACGCAGTGAAGGTGCGGCATTGTTTTATCGGCTGAGATATCACGAGCTAAGGGAAGATGGCTGGAGCCTCACGGTCGATTCAGATAGCTGGTCCCGGGCGCTCTGGCGGGTTATCTTGGCAAACATCCACGAACAGTTGCCTAGCCGGCATCCGCAAACCTTGAAGTTGAACCTGCCTGAAAGCCAACAGCAGAGTTACTTTCTAAAAGTCTACCATTCGGCATCAGGGTGGAGCGCGGTGAAAGACTGGTTTCGGGCTTCGAAGGCACTGCGTTTTCTAGAACAAGGGATGGCGCTTTCCGAGGCCGGATTTCTCGTTCCACCGGCACTTGCGGCTGGCGAGAAACGTCACTTCGGCATGTTGAAAACGGCATTCGTGCTCACAGCCGCTATCGATGGCGCGCCTTTGACGACCTTTCTAGAGGACAATGCCGACGGCACGAGCGCGGCGCTTTCGGTCATCGAAAAGAGAGCGGCGTTGCAAGCCTTGGCGCGGCAAATCCGCCGCTTTCACGATCTTGGATTCGTCCACGGTGACTTGGTGGCTTCAAACATCTTTGTCCGCCGGGATCCGGCAAAGAATCTACAGTTTGTCTTCATGGATAACGACCGCACCCGGCGATATCCTAAATGGCTGCCACAGTCTTTATGGAAGCGCAATTTAGTGCAGCTCAACCGATTGCCTCTCTCATCCATATCCTTACAAGATCGAATCAGATTCTTTCAAGAATACTCAGCAGCGCAGCGCGCGGCCGATCTCAATCGCCCGTTACTGAAGTGGCTGGAACAAAAGACCCGCGAGCGCCGCAGGGAATGTGACTCGGTCGATGCGACGATTAGCTTTCGACAGTTAATGCGCTCGCCAACAGAAAGCAATTAACTTCAAAAAAGACCATGGAAAAGGCGACTAACCAGAACACCGTGGTTCATCTGATCCTTTTGGCAGCGGTTTGCGCGTTGGTATTCTTGCTCTTCTTGGATAGGACTCCGTTTCACGACAAGGCAGAGCCGCGCGAGGCGCTCGTGGTTCGCGACATTGTGCTGGAAGGACGTTGGTTGCTTCCTTTCAGGGCCGGCGAACACATCGCTTCGAAGCCGCCGCTATTCCATTGGTTTGCGGCTGGAGCTTCGATTCTTCAAGGCGAAATGACCGAAGCGAGCATCCGCTTTCCCTCGGCTTTTTTCGCGACGCTTGGCGTTTTCCTTTGTTATTTTTTTGCGAGACGTCTATATGGCTCCAAAACCGGGCTTTGGGCAGGTTTGATTCTTGCCACAACCGCGTTGTACTACGCCGCCGGCATCGAAGCTCGGGTCGACATGACCTTGGTCTTTTTTGTTACCCTGACCCTGATTCTGTTTTTTGCGATTTATCGCGGCTTTCTCCAACATGACATCTGGTGGTATGTGTTTTTCATAACCGCTGGGGTCAGCGTCACCGCGAAAGGACCGGTAAGCATTGTTCTTTGCGGTTTAGTGATTGCTACATTTTTACTGCTGCGAAAGAGATGGGATATTTTGAGGACCATGCTTTGTCATCCGGGATTGCTCCTCGGTATGATACTCTGCGTTGCGTGGTACGCTGCGGCACTTTACCTAGGAGGAGACGAATTTTTCAACCTGCAGTTCGTCAAGGAAAACTTCGCGCGATATTTTGTCCATGGTGAAGGTGGAACCGGACACCAGAAACCATTCTACTATTTCGTTCCGTACCTTTTTACATTGGGAATGCCTTGGACTTTGTTTTTGCCGGGTGTGATCTGGTCCTATTTCTCGGATCGGTTCCGCCTGAGAGAGGACTTACTCTTCCTCGGGCTGTGGGCCGCTACAGTTTTCGTGTTCTTTTCTCTTTCAGCAGGGAAAAGACCGCCGTATATTTTGCCTCTTTATCCGCCCGTGGCGTTGCTCATCGCGGTGTGGCTTCGCGATCAGACAGTCGGAAGTTTTTGGAAGGCCAGCTATTTCAAATTTGTTGCCGTATTTGCGTCTCTGACCGGAGCTGTTCTTGGCGCGGGTTTGGTGATTTACTCGACTCGGTTGGATGTTGTTTCGATGCTCCTATCGCTCGGAGTAGCGATACAAGAGAACGTCTCCACCGAAGTTTCAAGTCTATTGAGCGCGTTACGCGATATCGGCTGGCTTGTTCCTGTCTCGTTTGTGGCTGGCATGGTGCTTTGGTTTTCGGTTGCGCGGAGTCTTTACCAATGCCGCATTGACACCGCAGTGGCACAGATGGTGTTGGTCTCGGTTTTAGCGATTGCTTTCGTGCGCAGCTTAATTCTTCCGAATTTAGCGAAGGTGGAAAGCTATAAAGATTTTATGCAATTGGCAACGGCAGCAGCTGCCGGCGGGCAGTCCCTCATTCTATTTCCACGTGACATCGATCCGTCATCGATTATCTTCTATGGCGAGAGCAAAGTTGAGATCCTTCCCGATGATGTCGCAGTGCTGCAAAAAAAAATAACTCAGTCCAAAGATTATATTATCGTCGAGGAGGATCTTTGGAATAATCAAATAGCCGACAGTTCATCTATCCCGATTCTCGAGCGCAGTCGCGGCAGCGGTCCCGGCGGGGACGCCCGGCTCGTTCTGGTTCGAGGCTATGGAAACTGACTTACGGAGTCGGCGCGATCAGCGGCGCCTAGGTCGCGTGGCTGAATATTTATTTCGGACCGGCCATGTCTTCGAAGAAGAGGCATAGCGGTTCCGAGAACCTGGGTTTGGCAATTCTCCGCGCTTGGATTGTAACGATCGGATCATCTAAGAATCGATGCTGAACCTAACCGATTAACCCTGCCAATCTTGAAAATCGCCTTAGTCCATAAACGGCTCGATCTAAAGGGCGGAACCGAAAGAGACCTTTATTTAACAGCTGAAGGGCTGCGCGATCTCGGCCACGAGGTCCATCTATTCTGCAGCGAATTTGCGGTACAAGCTCCCGCCGGTGTGGGCGCGCATCGTGTTCCGGTGGTGTCTTTTGGAAGAACGGCTCGCCTGTGGAGTTTTGCCCTGGGCGGGTCGAGGCTCGCCGCGGCAAAGCATTGTGATGTCATCGTTGGCTTTGGACGTATTCTCAAGCAGGACGTCCTGCGCTGCGGCGGCGGCTCCCATCGATATTTTCTAAAACAACTAGGCGCCGAAGGCGGTTGGCGTCGCCGCGCCTGGCAAAAACTGAGTATTTATCACCAAAGCGTTCTGGCAATTGAACGGCGGCAGTACCGCGTCGATGGATTCAAAGAAATCATCGCGGTGTCCGGCAAGGTGAAAAACGATTTGATGCGCATCTACTCGATTCCGGAGCATAGAATCAGAGTGATTTATAACGGGGTCGATCCAATTCGTTTCACGCCGAGTCTCCGAGAGAAGGCGCGTGTGGTAATCCGAGACCAGTGGGGAATTCCACGCACCGCTACGGTGGTCTTGTTTATCGGCAGCGGCTTCCAGCGGAAGGGGCTGGATCGTTTGCTTGCAATTTGGAAATCCCAGCGATTACAGAAGACCTGGTTGTTGGTGGTCGGCGATGACGCTGGCATCGCGCGCTATAGGAAACTGGCAGAGACGGTGGGACAGGGACGAATCATATTTACGGGACGACAAACTGACGTTGAAAGCTATTATGCCGCGGTAGATCTGTTGGCATTGCCCGCTGCGCAGGAAGCGTTCGGCAATGTAGTCCTGGAGGCGCTTTCGTCGGGCTTGCCGGTCCTGGTGAGCCGCGAAGTCGGAGCAGCTGAAGTCCTGAGCGGTGCTCTGCTCCAAGGCATTGTCGACAATCCCGAGGATCCAGTAAAATTAGAAGCCCAATTGGTCGCAATCCTAAAGCATGCGGGCGACCCGGAGCTTATCAGAGAAGCGACAACGGTAGCGGCCCGATTCTCCTGGCAGAATCACTTCAGGGAACTAGAAGATCTCTTGTTCAAAGTTGGCTCTTCCAGGTGTGGCCACCGCGCAAATGTTGCCTGACTTCGTTTTGCTCCGGCATCGAGCCACATCGGTTTGGATTGATGCAAAGTTCAATAAGCCGGGAATTATAGAGCTGATCTGGGATCCTGATCGGTTTTTTTCCGATAAAAGATGCGTCGTTGTTAAAGATCAGAAGAAAATCAAGGTTGGGCGCGTAGCAGTCGAAATCTCTGGAGAGCTTTACCGGATATTCATCAAACGTTACAACGCGTTTTCCTGGCGCGCTCGGTTACTGTCGATTTTCACCCGATCCGGCGCCTTCCGATCCTTGCAAGGCGCGGCCATTTTACATAGCGCCGGTTTCGCAACCGCGAAGCCGATTGCGGCCCTGGAATCACGCCGCTGGGGAGTGGTAACCAAAAGCTTCTATCTCAGCGAGGAAATAGCCGGTGGAAAAACCGCCGACGCCTATTGGCGTGAAGATCTAACGAACGCTCAACCTCACAGATTTCGGCATCGGAGGCGGTTTATAAGCGGCTTGGCTCTGACTTTCCAGGCGCTTCATCGGCAGGGTGTTTACCACAATGATCTGAAGGACGCCAATATCATGGTGGTTGCCGAAAAGAATGCTGAGCTGTTTTACCTTCTCGATCTCGAAGGGACGCGGCAATATGCCGATCTCAATCTCAGGCGCAAGATCAAAAACATCGTCCAGCTGAACCACACTCTGGGCCGTCTTCTCCGTCATACCGAGAAAATGCATTTCCTTAAAGTTTATCTCGACTCTAGTTTTGCCAGTAAGCCAATCAAGCGGCGCTGGGTTAGCGCAGTGCTTGAGCAAAGCAGGCGGCGCGATCTGAAGTCACGACGGGTCGCGAGAAAACCAGTCTAAGATCATTTTCGGCCGGGCTTTGTCAGTTGGAATCAGGCTGCGGCTCTACGATCACCAACTTCCTATGGCCTGGAATAACGGTTTGATGTCAGTTCATCTTCTATCCAGCAGTTGGACGAGGATACGTGTCGTAAAAGCAAGCAGGCGCTATCTATGAACCGCCGAGGTAATCTTGTCCGCTAAAGTCAGTATTTTAATTCCTACGCGTAATCGCGCAGGCAGTTTGAAGCGGCTCTTGGATAGTTTGGAAGCATCGGCAGGTCTCGAGGAAACTCCGTTAGAGATTATCGTAGTCAACAATCATTCGACGGATGCCACGTCGCAGCTTCTCATGGAAGTATTGGCTGAGGATAGAAGATTTCCAATCCTAGTATTGGACGAGTTTAAACACGGTAAATCTTGGGCATTGAACCTCGGTTTAGAACGTGTAACCGGGAGCTTGGTCTTGCTACTTGACGACGACGTTTCAGTCGATAGATTTTGCGTCGCCGAGCATGTTGCTGCTTATAAGGATGGCCTTTTTGACGCGGTTCAAGGGAAGGTTTTAGCTGGCCTTGACCACAAAGGACAACCAGCCGATATGGCGCGGCTGAGAGAGTATAACATTCCAATAGTCGATCATGGTGACGCATCGTGTGAGGTTCGCGGATTTACCGGGACCAATATTTCACTCAAGCGTGAGGTATTTGAAAAGGCCGGATTGTTTGACACTCGGCTGGGCCCTGGCGCATCCGGGTTTAGCGAGGACACTGAGTACTCTAGGCGCGTTCGCGAAAACGGGTTCAAAATAGGGTATGCTCCCAAGGCGATTATTTATCACGAGCTCAATCCGGAACGATACGGCAGTTCCTACAACCGAATTGTTCAGTATCGCAAAGGGGTCAGCCGAAGTATTTATCGGAACGATTCCCTGGTATTTCGCGTCTTACCTGATCTCATCAGCAATTGCTTTCGCTACCTGGCTTACACCGCCACGGGGCGGCGGCAAAAAGCCTACAAGACCCGAGGACGAATTGCGAAGAATTACGGTTATATAGCCGGGAAGGTGCAGAACCGGGTGCTTCAATATAGACGGACACGGTCATAACTGCGTGTCGGGAATCTCTCGCCTCAATAGTTAGAGCTACCCGATCTAGTATGTTCCTCGTAATACGTCATCCGTAAAGTTATCAGATCACCTCCTAGTTCGATCAGGCGCTGGTTTTATTTAGACGAACCTAGCGGTATCATGACTGGCTTATTCAGGATCTTTGAGGGGCGACTTTTGCACCGGCGAGTCAGCGTGATCACCTTATCTTCTAAAGCCATGGATGACGGACAGATCCGCTCCGCACCGAAACCCAGCGTTTCGGCAATCGTCGTTTGTTACAATGAAGAAGAGAATATCGGCCGTTGTTTGAAGAGCTTGCAATGGTGCGATGAAATCGTCGTCGTGGATTCGTTCAGTATCGACCGGACGGTAGAAATCTGCCGGCAGTTCACGAACATTATCATCCAGCGCAAATGGGCGGGTTATGGAGATCAAAAGGCTTTCGCCCATTCCAAGGCAACGAAAGATTGGGTTTTAATGATAGACGCTGACGAAGAAGTGACGCCGGAGCTGCAAAACGAGATCCTTGAGCAATTAGCAGTCGCCGGTACGCTTTGCTCAGGATTCCTACTACCCCGGTTGATGTTTTATTTAGACCGGTGGTGGCGGCGTGGCGGCTGGTATCCGGATTATGACGTGCGATTGTTCCGCAGGGAGCTCGCCACTTGGGGCGGGACCGATCCCCATGAAAAAATCATCGTCGACGGGCCGGTGCGCCGCCTGCGAAACCCACTGCATCATTTTTCCTACCGGGATATCGATGACCATATCCAACGGATCAATCGATACACATCCATTTCATCCGAGGAACTCCGCAAGCAAGGTCAACCATGGCGGTTGAGCGATGCCTTGCTACGGCCGGCATTCAGATTCTTTCGTTGTTACTTCTTAAAGCGAGGTTTCATGGAAGGCTTTGCCGGCTTTCATGTGGCCGTCACTGCCGCCATGTACGTCTTTTTGAAGTATGCTAAGCTCTGGGAACTTGAGCTGAAGGAGAAAAAGGAAGTTGGGCGGAAGCGGTCATAGCCGCTTGCTAAAAATTCTGCACATCGATCCTGAAAAAAATTGGGGAGGTGGGGAGGCGCAGGTGGTCGGTCTTCTGCAAAATCTTTCGCAGTGGGGCCACCGCAATGATCTTGCGACACCTGCTGATGGTGAGTTATTTCGGCGCTCTATCCCGGGCGTCCGAAAAATTCCTCTTACTGTCCGCAACGATCTGGATATAAGAGGAGTTCCCGCGCTCCGACGTCTAATTCGGCAGGAAAGATACGACATCGTCCATTTCCATACAAAGAGAGCGCATGCGCTCTCTTTGTGGCTGCCTCGAGGCGAGCGCAGGCCGAAGTACATTGTGACGCGACGCATGGACTACCCCGAGCCAAAAAATTATTACACTCGGTACCTTTATAATCGCCGGGTAGATGGTGTGGTCGCCATTTCTCGTTCGGTTCTGGATTGTTTGTCGGAGGCGGGTGTCAATGGTCGCTCCATTCGTTTGATCTATAGCGGCATCGATCCACAGCCGTTCAGAGAACTGCCAAGCGACGAGCAGCGCGCCAACGATTCAGCAGTCATTGCAATGCTTGCGGTGTTGGAAGAGCGAAAAGGACATCGGTTCTTGTTGGATGCGGCGCGAGTGCTTAAAGATCGGGGTCGAAGAATTCGATATGTATTCGCCGGAGACGGCTCTCAAAAAGGTCAGCTTCAAAGGATGGTGCAGACATTAGGATTGCGAGAGGAAGTATCTTTTGTTGGCTTCGTTAAAGATGTTCCGAAATTTTTGTCTTCAATCGACCTTCTGGTGCTGCCTTCATTGTATGAAGGTTTAGGCGTGGCGGCGCTTGAAGGAATGGCTGCGGGAAAGCCGGTGATAGCAACTCGGGTCGGCGGCCTGGCCGAATCGATTGTCGATGGCGAGACCGGATTCTTAGTGCCGCCCCGAGATGGCGTGGCGCTTGCGGATGCTATCGAAAGATTAGTTGCCGATCCCTCCATGGCACGAGCAATGGGACGGAAAGGGGCAGCGCGGGTTTTGAGTAATTTTACCATCGAGCAGATGGCAAATCAGAACGAAGCCTTCTACTACGCATTGCTCGACGGCACGGCATAAAGGTGTCGGAGAGAGACCCCTCCCATGTTTGACAGCAAGCGATTAGCGGAAATATTAAACAACTTTCGCAAAATACATTTACTTGTGGTCGGCGATCTCATGCTCGATCGCTTCATTTGGGGTGAGGTTGAGAGGCTTTCTCCCGAAGCGCCGGTGCCGGTATTGCGGGTATGTTCAGAGAGTTCGCGCCTGGGTGGCGCTGCCAACGTGGTCCACAACGTCAGAAGTTTGGGGGCACAGGTGTCGGCGTGTGGGGTAGTGGGGGCGGACGGGGCGGGTAAAACGTTAGTCGCTGATCTCCAACGCATTGGCGCATCCACTAGCGGGGTATTTGCCGATCGAGAGGTTAACAGCATTCAAAAAACACGAATCATCGCTCGTCCAAGTCATCAGCAAATCGTCCGTTTGGACCGTGAAAATCACACCGCAATCAGAGATGCGACTCTCGAGAAAATCTGCCGGTTCATCATGAGGAAAGCGAGCCGCTTCGATGGAATCCTGGTGTCGGATTACGGTAAGGGAGTCATTCACCCAGAGTTGCTGAATTGTCTCGCCAGTCTCGCCGCAAACAAAAAAGTTCGGCTGGTTATCGACCCGAAGAGGGAGAACTATGAGCGCTATCAACACGCGTCTTTGATAACGCCCAACAAAGACGAAGCTAGCGCTGCGTCGGGCGTAACCATTCGTGATGACCAGACCTTGACGATGGCTGGACAGCGCTTGCTACAGATGTGGCGCGCAAAAGCAGTTCTCATCACCCGGGGCCCGGAAGGAATGAGTCTCTTTAGGCCGCGCCAACCCGCGCAACATTTTGCAACTCAACCGCGCGAGGTTTTCGACGTCACCGGCGCCGGAGATACGGTAGTGGCAGTTTGCGCGCTGGCGCTGGCTGCCGGCGCCCGTTACGAAGAGGCGGCGGTGCTGGCTAATCACGCCGCTGGCTTGGTCGGTGATGAAGTCGGCACAGTCGCAGTGCCGTTGGCCAGACTCACTCGGATCATAAAGGACCTGCCATGAAGAGCATGACGGGCTATGGCGAAGCTTCGCATCAGGACAAGCATGCTAAGATCACCGTCCAGGTGAGAAGCTTGAATCATAGACATCTCGATCTTCAGCTAAGAGTGCCCCGCGAATATCTCGGTTTCGAAGAGGAGATCCGCAAGAGCTTGCGGGAAACCGTCAGCCGCGGACGGATCGAGCTTTTCATTAACAGAACGTCCACGCCGGGTCATGCGCGACAGGTTGAGTTGGACGAAGAGCTGCTTGGCAAGTATCTGAAGGCGATCCAGCGCGCCAAGAACAAGTTTCACCTGGAAGGTGAAATCGGAGTTTCGATTTTCTCCAGCGTTCCCGATCTACTACGTGTGCGCGATACCGAAATCAATCTGCGAATGGAAAAGCAAGCGCTGTTTACCGCGGTCCGATCGGCGCTTCAAAAGCTCGAAGATTCCCGCATCCGTGAAGGACGTCACTTGAGGATCGATATGCAGTCGCAGCTGCGGCGCTTGAAGAGCGCTGCCAGCGACTTGGAAAAGCATGCCAATCAGTTTGTTCCATCGATGACGAAAAGCTCGGCGGCAGCAAAGAGCGACGAAGCAACAACCAAGCTCGGCAATGAAGCCGTGGACACCAGTAGTGCAGTGTTCAAAGGCGACATCAACGAGGAGGTGGTGCGGCTTAAAACACATATAGCTGCGTTAGGCACGATTCTCCGGGCGCCCGAAGCCGTAGGAAAAAAGATCGATTTTATTCTCCAGGAGATTCAGCGGGAGCTCAATACCATCAGCGCGAAAGTTCCTGTCCTTGACGTAGTTCAGTTGGTGCTGCAGGGAAAGGAACGAGTCGAAAAAATCCGCGAACAGACACAGAACGTCGAATGAAAACGAATCGGGTCATCAACAAACGCAAAGGCATCGTCTTCATTCTGTCGGCGCCTTCAGGAACGGGTAAAACTACCGTGATCAGCGAAGTGTTGGAACGATTCCCGGA
>JAJONK010000341.1 GCA_021323355.1 Deltaproteobacteria bacterium | reverse complement strand
TTGTGAGGCTAAGATTGAAATCGAGCGGGTGAACCGCAACACGCGGGTCCGAAGCTTTCATCTGGTGCTGGCATAACAAGCGAGCGCCCGGCGCCTCTGTATATCTTCCCACCATACAGAATCGCGGCATCATGCTCAAGCGTGTTCATGCCGACCCAACATGCTCTCGAGTCGGGGAAATCAGCGAATAGTGAAACTCTGAATCGGTCACCGCCCGACTCCCCGGAGAGACGGACTTGGCGCACCTAGGGTAGTTCTGTTGCGCCCCTATGTGCGATCGAAACCGACGAGCAGGCACGAACTAGATTCTGGCTTTCAATATCCCCTTAATCGGCGCGACTCCCGGCATCTCCCATTCATCCCACATCGTGTCCACCATCTTCTGGATGTGGGTGAAGTGCTCTTCTTGGAGATGATCGAAGCGGCCCTGTTTGGTGAGAAATTCTTTCACCGGAATTCGTCCCTTGCCGGTTTTGCGCGCGTCCCAGGTGTAAATGATGTTGCCGTCGACGATTTCGTAGAGCGGATAGATGCCGCATTTGATTCCCAACTCGCCGAGCTCGTTTGAGAAGCGAGGGTGATAGTCCCAGCCCTTGGGACATGGATCGTAGGTGTGGATGAAGGTCGGGCCACCGATGGCGAGCGCCTTTTGCACCTTGTTGAGATAGTCCGTGGGCGGAAAGGTGGCACAGGCGGTAGCGACGTAGCGGCAGGTCGGATGGCCGACGGCCAGCATGCCGGCGACGTTCTTTTTCCAGCGCCGCTGCATGATCGGGTGCTTCGTTCCCGGAGGCGTGAACGTCGTCTGCGCGCCGTAAGTTGTCAGGCCTGTCGCCTGGATGTCCGTATTGGCGGCCGATTCGTTGTCGTACATGATAATCAGCAAGTCATAATCGCTCTGCAGGGCGGCGGAAATCCCTCCAATTCCCATATCGCCGGCGCCGAGATCGCCGGAGAAGTTAATGACATTGATCTTCTCGTCTTTGATCTTCCCCTTGCGCTTGAGCGCGCGCAGGCCCGCGGCCATACCCACGGCCGAAGAGCCACCCGCGCCGAGCTGCGTGTGCATCCAGGGCACGATCCAGGGCGTGGTCAAGTAAGAGGTGTTGGCCACATACATGCACCCGGTCGATCCCGTGACCACTGTGCGCGAACCCGCGACCTTGATAAAGCCGCGCATCGTCGTCGCCGACTCGCATCCCTGACAGGTGCGGTGGCCAGAGGTGTAAAGCTCTTCCAGCGGAATTTTGTGAACACCTTTGATCTTCTCGTAATCGATTTGTGGTGCAGTTGACGACATAATCGTTCCCTCCTATTTTACTCCCTTAGACCGATCCAGGTTACGAATTCGTCCATCGAATCCTTCTTGGCCGCCTGTTGCGTTATATCGTACATCTTCTGGGCGTCCGCGATCGAGAGATCGCGCCCGCCCAGGCCGCCCATGAAATTGACGATCGCAGGCCGATTTTTGGCCGGGTAGAGACAAGAGCGGACCTCGTGCATCAGGATGCCGCAATTGTCGGGCGAGCCGTGGGCGAAATCCCTGTCGACAACGCCGACCGCTTTAAAGCGGCTCAGGCACTCGCGCAGCTCCACCGTCGGGAACGGGCGGAACCAGCGCAGGTTCACGTAGCCGACTTTCTGTCCCTCCTCGCGCAAGCGTCTGACCGCGGTGCGCGCCGGCGCCGCCACCGTGCCGATGCCGATCAACACTACATCCGCGTCGTCGGTCATGAACTCTTCAAAGTAGTAGGGCTCCGAGTACCGCTCGCCGAAAACGTCGTTAAATTCTTTATAGGCATCCTTGATGACGCCGCGCGCCCGTTTGGCGGCCTCCCAGTTCTGGCGTCTCAGCTCCATAACCCAGTCCTCGTTGACCTGTGGGGCTACCGAGATCGGGTTGTCGGGATGAAGCCGGCGCTCGGCCAGATCGTACTGCGGGAGAAATCTCTTCGCCGCCTCCGGCGACGGAATCTTCACCATGTGCTGGGAGTGGGTGAGGAAGGCGCCGTCCATCGCCAGCCCCATCGGCATCCTGACTTTTTTGTCCTCGGCGATGCGGTAGCCGATCAGCACGTGCTCGAGCGCTTCTTGCGGGGTTGTCACCCAGCAAAGAAGCCAGCCCATGTCGCGGACCGCCATCGCATCGTTATGCTCGACGCCGAAGGCGCCCGGATCATCCAGAGCGCGGTTGCCCACCACAAAAAGCGGTGGGAGACGGTCGGTCGCGGTAACGACTAGCGCTTCCATACCGTACATCCAACCCGTGCCGCTCGATCCGCCGAAGGCGCGCGCGTTCACCGAGCTGGCGTGCTTGACGATCTCGAACTGGGAGTGCTCGCTGTCCGCGATGATGTACTCCGCGTCGAACTTTCCGTCGGCGATCAGCTTCGAAAGCGCGTCCATCACCTCGGTATACGGACGGATCGGATAAGCGGCGATCACGTCCACGTCCGCCAGGCAGACCCCCTGCGCGACGGCCTGGCAGCCGTTTAAAAGGTCTTCCCGCTCGTAGACGCCTGATTGATCTGATTTGGCTTTTGCGACTGCAACGCTCATGCTTCAACCTCCTCGGTTTTTCTAACGGGTACGATCTTTCCCTCCGGCATGACCTCTCCCTGAGTAACGGTAATGCCCTTGCCGGTTACGAAGGGATAGGAAACACGCGCCTTGCCTTTTTTCTCTTCAACCCAAGTGATGTACTCTTGGGAATCTTTTTTCCAATGCTCCCACGGGCTGTGGTCGTCCTCGAATTGCAACTCATCGACCATCACGATGCACTCTTTGACTGGACACACTTCGGCGCATTTGCCGCAGCCAACGCAATACTGATACTCGATGTCGTAGAAGCCGTCCGTGGTCGGATCGAAGCATTCGTCGGGACACTCGACCCAGCATAGGGTGCACTTGGTGCAGAGATCGAACCTGACCGCGGGTCTCTGCGTCTTGGTGGTGCCGCGCTTGAACATGGCATTTCTCGATTGTCCCTTCGGGCCCATCTCGAAGCCACGCTTCACCGCCGGAACCACGGCGCCTTCTTGCATCTCGAACCACTTGGGCAGCACGGGTATCTCATGTGTCCACACGATTCCGTCGTTTGGCGTCACCGTCTTCACCCGTGGAGGTTTGGCCTCCTGTCTCAGCGACTCGTAGGCCGCCCGCGCAGCTTCGGCACGGTGTTTCTGCTTGGTCTTGTCCATTAGATAGGATTCTACTGCCTCGATGCTGATCAGGGTGGGATCGATAGCGGCGATGCCGCCTAATATGTGCTCGTGGGTCAAATCATCCTTGTTGACCCAAAGCCCGGCGAGACTGGCGTCGCCATCGAGGATCGCCAGCCGATAATTGTAGGGTTTCTTGCCGATGAACTTGAGCAGGTCATTATGCTCTTTCTTGGAAACCACGAGGAGGCAGCCGTCCTTGACCACCCTCTCATTGATCGGCCGCACGCCGTGCCAACCCCAGGGCTCGACGCCCTTGCACATCGTGTCGTCCAGGACGACGGAGATGTTCGCCTCATCTATCTCGAGCTTGGCGCCGCATTCCGCTTCCAATTCCTCCTCGGCGAGATCCGGAGAAACAAAAGCGAAGTATTTGCAAGGGATACCGTTTCTCTCCGGCGAGTCGCTGTAGCGGCCGTTCGAAAATGCCCGCTGCCCCATTCGGCTCGCGATCATGACGATGTCGCTGCCGATCTTTTTCCCCAAGTTCTTCTGAAAGATGCCTCTATAGTTGACCTCGACGCGCTTGATCATGAAATCCTCCTCTCCTTGGTAAGATTCTGGCTTTCAGTTTTGGCCGGCCGGCGAGACGACAGAACATTTTCTTCGACCTGTTCAATATGGCGCAGCATTTCGCCGCGCGCTTTTGCTTGGTCGTGTTTTTCGATGGCGGCAATGATTCGACGGTGCGCGTCGATGGAGGACTCTCGCCGCTCATCGGTCTGCAACGATTCCTCCCGGCTGCGGCTCAGCATCTCCATTAGGCCCGACACGAGTTTTTGCAGAGCTTGATTGCGCGTGGCGCGGCCGATG